>JAFSWD010000153.1 GCA_017444675.1 Lachnospiraceae bacterium | reverse complement strand
TTTGCGCCGAAAAATGAACCTCTAACCCCGTCCCCAAAGGGTCAAAAAGTGAACCTCTAACCCCGTCCCCGGGTGTCAAAAAATGAGCCCCTAACCCCGTCCCCAAAGGGTCAAAAAGTGAACCTCTAACCCCGTCCCCAAAGGGTCAAAAAGTGAACCCCTAACCCCGTCCCCCAGGCTCAAAAATCCCTTGCGTATGTAAAGAAAATAACATATAATAAAACTCGGTATGCACTTATAAATACCGGGTTGTTTTTTTGAGTTATTCGAATGGGAAATTTGGGAGTTAAACATGGGAAAAAAATCTGTAAAAGAGAATAAGAATATCTATCAGGAAATGAGGGAGGAATGCAATCTTACCCGAGAGAGAGCGGGGGAAATCATGGAATTTGTTTCCGCCGACAGGATCGAAAAGATAGAAAATGAAAGATCTATGGCGCGTCCGGAGGAAGTGCTTGCCATGAGCGAGTGCTACAATTCCCCGGAACTTTGCAACTATTATTGCACCCACGAGTGCAGCATAGGCAAGAAATACATGGTGGAAGTCAAGGTGGACAGGCTTTCTCAGATCGTTCTGGAAACCCTTGATTCACTGGAAAAATTGAACAAGGAGCGAAATCGTCTTGTGGAGATCACCGTTGACGGAAGGATCACCGAAGATGAAAAAAAGGATTTCGAGAGAATTCAGGGCAACCTCGAAAAACTTTCCGCTACCGTTGATGCACTTCGTTTCTGGACTGAAAAGGTTACCAATCAGGAAAGAGAGTAGATATAATTTTGAAAGAGAGAACAAAAAGAGCATGGGGTATTTTTTTGTGGAATTGAAAGAAACACTTAAGGAAAGTTTTCATCCCTTTCATATTGTTAGTATGAACGGGATTGTGATCCTGCCTCTGCTTTTGGAATTATTGTCCCGGATCATAATGTACGGAAGAGGGGCTTTTAACAATTTTCTGTATCCTGCGCTTTTGGCGCTTGCAGTTGGCTTTATTCTGGAAGTCATATGCAGTCTCTTCGGGCGAATTGTCAACATCATTTTGACCTATCTTCTGTCATCAGCCTTCACAATCTATTATGTTTTACAGATCCTTTATTATAATGCCGGAAGCGGCTTCATGTCTCTGCCGGCTGTATTTTGTGCGGGCATTGATCTTAACATGCTTAAAGAGTCCTTTTTTAGGGATCCGGTTTCAAATATCTCGGGAGCGTTTTTCATGATCCTTCCTTTGGTTGGAATGATCTACTTCGGAGTAAAGAATATCACGGATTTTGAACGCCCTTATAAAAACTTTACCATCGGTCGTTTGATTTCCGGCGCAGCGCTTTTCGTAGCCTTCCTTATAGTTTTGATCCCTACGAGAGGCAATGAAAACAGTGCCTTTGACCTTTTTTGGAAAGATTATAAAGCAGAGAGCGGAGTGAAAACGCTGGGCATGCTTATTTATATGGAAAAAGATCTGACCGGAGCGGGAGGGCTCTCGGAGGTTGTTCAGGTGAATGATAACGAGGACATGGATCTGCCGGATCCGGATGTGCCCGGCTCCGGAGTTATAGTAACTCCCACGCCCACACAGACTGAAGTGTCGACAGTGACTATGCCTCCTTTACCGACACACACACCCACTTCAGCACCGACATCTATGCCGATACCCACCAAGACGCCCAAGCCTGCCAAGACACCGACGCCCAAGCTCACCGGGACTCCGACACCTGTGCCTACAGCTACCAAGATGCCTGTTCCTACGCCGGTGGACAGAAGTGCTCAGGTCCTGGATATCGACTTTGACGCCCTTGCGGCCGACTCCAAGAACAAGGAGATCAAGTGGCTTAACCAATATTTTGCATCCCGGGTTCCGAGTAACAAGAATGAATTTACCGGAATGTTCAAGGATTACAACCTGATCTTTATTACTGCGGAAGCCTGGTCGCCCATCGCGGTTTCCGGAGAGTTGACGCCTACCTTATATGATATGGTCCACAGCGGTTTTGAATTCACCAACTTCTATACCCCCAACTGGCACACATCCACGTCGGACGGTGAATTTGCGGGCATCAGCGGCCTTTTGCCCGAGGGCCATAACAACGGCAGACGCTGTGCTTCGGATAACGGCATAAAGGAATACAACGCGATGCCCTATGCCTTAGGCAATTTCTTTAAGGAGCTGGGCTATGATACCTATTCCTATCACAACTGGACTTACGATTTTTACAACAGAGACGACATTCTAAAATGCTTCGGCTACGATCTTTACCGCGGTCTGGGCGGCGGTACGGAAAACGGGGTTACAAGTAAGGATTTCGGTATTCCCATCAATTATTCCTGGCCCACATCCGATCTTGAAATGATGAAAGTGGCCGTGGATGAGTATCTTGATGAGTGGAAAGTGACCGGTAAACCGTTCCACACCTACTACCTTACTGCGTCGGGATATGCCAATTATTCCAAGAACGGAAATGCCATGTCTGCCAAGAATTACGACAGGGTGGAGGATCTGCCCTGGTCTGAGCCCCTCAAGTGCTACATGGCGGCAAACTATGAGCTGGAGCTGGCGATCAGAAATCTGGTGGCACAGCTGGATGCGGCGGGCGCGCTGGAAAAGACCGTTATCGTCATAAATTCGGATTATTGCCCCGGCGGACTTGAGAAAATGGCGGAGAACGAGAACCTTCCTTCCGACACCTACTACTCCGAATTTTACGGGCACAAAGTGGACATGCACACAGAAAGATACAAGAATCATCTTGTCATATGGAATGTCAACATGAAGGAGCATTACACAGTCGACAAAGTGGCTTGTCCCATGGATATCATGCCCACCCTTTTAAACCTCTTCGGTGCAGACTTTGATTCAAGGCTCTTCATGGGCAGCGATATCCTCTCGGACGCTCCCGGTTTTGTGGTTTTCGGGTCCGATGATAAATACAAGTTCATGAGCGACTCCGTTATCAGATACTATGACAGCAAGAACGACCAGGTGGTCGTTGAGAGCCTTAACGGACAGGAGCCTTCGGCCGAATATCTGGCTGAACTGCTTAAGGAAACCAAGGACAGATACACAGCTTCCAAGTATATTATCAATAATGATTATTTTGCGACAATTCACAAATACTTAAAATAATATTCAAAAAATAACAATTAGGCCTAAGGTCCCATTTTGCGATCTTGGGCCTATTCATTTAGGCATACCTTTTCTCTACCCTACACTGTTTACAAGGTTTTCATAAATTTTCCTCCAAAAAGGATATGAAAAAGGTCAAAAAAATCATTTGACAGAACACTTTACACGTTGTAAGATAAAAACACCCTCTTAAAAATGAGCGTCTGAAAACTTAATAATGGGTGTATAAGTTTTGAGAAAGAGAGAGAATTATGGAGAAGAGAATAAGGAAGGGTCAAGCGTATGCACTTGCTGTTCTTACAGTGTTTGCCCTGATGGCATCGGTCGTAGCCGGTGGCGGGGTACAGGAAGTCTATGGGAGGATGAACTGTGCCAAACCTGATGATGCCGGGGATGAGATCATCACCCCGGAAAATGAGAATCAGGAGAGTAATGACAGCAAAGTGGCCGAGGCTTTATATGCCGGGAGTACGGTGGAAAAGTCCGTGGCTGTCACTGAAGTTCAAAAGACAGAACATCATCTGCCCGCTTTGTGGGTGGTGGTGCTGTTCATAGTGTTGTTCATGGCTTTATATATTAAGTTCAACTTCTATTTCCACAAAAGGTTTTTGAAGAGGGAGGAGGAACACAAGAAAGCCAGGCTGCTCGTATAGATACATAGGCGGATTGCAGGGATCCGCCTTTTTTTGTTTGCGCACCATGTTTGGCCACAAAAATGAACCTCGGGGACGGGGTTATGGGTTCATTTTTTTGACTCCGGCAGTACAAATTACCCATTGGGCCACAAAAATGAACCCCTAACCCCGTCCCCGGGGTTCATTTTACTCTTTACATTTTGAAAAAAAAGTGAGAAAATATAATCCTACCTAATATGCAGGAATATGAACGATAAATATATATAGCTATACAGGAGGTTTTTATGCTGATTTCCACGAAGGGCAGATATGCCTTAAGAGTTATGATCGAGATCGCTTCGGATAAGACGGGGGATTATGTGCCCCTGGCGCGGATCGCGGATCATCAGAATATTTCCATGAAGTATCTGGAAAGCATTATCGTGCTGCTTTCCAAGGCCGGGCTGTTGGACGGAAAGAGAGGAAAGAACGGAGGCTACAAACTGTTCAGGGATCAGTCGGAGTACACGATACTGGAGATCTTGAGGCTCACGGAAGGCGGGCTGGCGCCGGTGGCGTGCCTGGAAAGCGAGGTCAATAATTGCGTGAGGGCCAAGACCTGTCAGACGTTACCGCTGTGGGAAGGTCTGAATAACATTATCAACAACTATCTTGGAAGCATATCTCTTGCCAACCTTATGGAACAGACCGGAAATTACGGAGAAAATATTTAAGACAAGTGAAGGAAAAATGCCTGAAAGCGGCTGTGGACTTGCTCTGCGGCCACTTTTTTTGTCTGAAAAAAATTTTTAAATTACCTATTGACTTGGTAGGAAAACTATGGTAACATACGCCCATAACAAAAACCTACCGACAAGGTAGGGAAAGGGAGAAACCAAATGACTTTCATATTTGAAAAGCTTTTAAGGGAAAACTTCAGATACGGATTGATGCGCCGGCAGGCCGAAGGGACATTACGATGTTGCAGATAAAAATACGTATCGGAGCTCATCAGAAGATATGAGCGCAGAAGGAGATCAATATGAGCAATTACAAATTTGAAACTTTACAGTTACACGTTGGCCAGGAACAGGCAGATCCCGCTACGGATTCCAGAGCTGTTCCCATTTATCAGACCACATCATATGTATTTCACAATTCGAAGCATGCGGCAGACAGATTCGGACTTGCCGATGCCGGAAACATTTACGGAAGACTTACAAATTCCACCCAGGATGTTCTTGAAAAAAGACTTGCCGCTCTTGAAGGCGGCGTAGCTGCTCTGGCACTTGCATCCGGAGCCGCAGCCATCACTTACACCATCGAGGCACTGGCAACCAAGGGAGAGCACATCGTAGCCCAGAAGACAATTTACGGCGGAAGCTACAACCTCCTGGCTCACACCCTTCCGAACTACGGGATCGAGGCAACCTTTGTGGACATTCATAACCTCAAGGAAGTTGAGGCGGCAATTCAGAAAAACACCAAGGCGATATATGCGGAGACCCTGGGAAATCCCAACAGCGATATCCCGGATCTGGACGCGCTGGCTGAGATCGCTCACGCGCACAACATCCCCCTGGTGGTGGACAACACCTTCGGAACACCCTATCTGCTGAGACCCATCGAGCACGGAGCTGACATAGTCGTTCACTCCGCGACCAAGTTCATCGGCGGTCACGGAACGACCCTGGGCGGCATCATAGTTGATTCGGGTAAATTTGACTGGAAAAAGAGCGGAACCTTCCACAATATCGCAGACCCCAACCCCAGTTACCACGGAATCTCTTTTGCGGATGCAGTCGGCCCCGCAGCTTTCGTGACCTATATTAGGGCCATTCTTTTAAGAGATACGGGAGCTACCATTTCGCCTTTTAACGCATTCCTGCTTCTTCAGGGCGTTGAGACCCTTTCGCTGAGGCTGGATCGCCATGCGGAAAACACCAAAAAGGTGGTGGAGTTTCTTGCGAAGCACCCCAAGGTAAGCAAGGTAAATCACCCTTCATTGTCCGACCACCCTCAGCATGAACTGTACAAGAAGTACTTTCCAAACGGTGGAGCAAGCATATTTACCTTCGACATTAAAGGCGGTCAGGAGGAGGCATGGAAGTTCATTGATAACCTTGAGCTGTTTTCACTCCTGGCAAATGTGGCAGACGTTAAGAGCCTTGTGATACATCCCGCTTCAACCACTCACTCACAGCTGAGTGATGAGGAGCTTTTGGATCAGGGCATCACAAGGAGCACCATTCGTCTGTCCATCGGAACAGAACATGTAGACGATATCATTGCAGACCTTGAGAAAGGATTTGCTGCAATCTAAAAAAAGAAAAGAGGTATAACCATGGCAAGGATATATAAAACTGCAGATCAGCTTGTGGGCGGAACACCCCTCCTTGAGCTGTCACATATAGAGAATGAAGAAAAGCTGGAAGCAAGGATACTGGCTAAGCTTGAATACTTTAACCCCGCCGGCTCCGTAAAGGACAGGATCGCAAAAGAAATGATCGATGATGCGGAAAGGTCCGGAAAGCTCAAGCCCGGTTCTGTTATCATAGAGCCTACCAGCGGAAATACAGGTATCGGCCTGGCTTCTATCGCTGCCGCAAGGGGATATCGCATCATCATCACCATGCCTGAGACCATGAGCCTTGAAAGAAGACAGCTCATAAAGGCATATGGTGCCGAGATAGTTTTGACAGAGGGCGCCAAGGGTATGAAGGGCGCCATTGCAAAGGCGAAGGAACTGGCGGAAGAGATCCCGGAAAGCTTCATTCCCGGTCAGTTTGTAAATCCTGCCAACCCCAAGGCTCATTTTGAGACTACAGGTCCCGAGATCTGGAAGGATACTGAAGGGGATGTGGATATATTCGTAGCCGGTGTAGGTACCGGCGGAACCGTGACGGGAGTGGGCGAGTACCTTAAGTCCCAAAAGAGTGACGTGAAGATCGTTGCGGTTGAACCTGCTTCTTCCGCAGTGCTTTCCACGGGAGTTCCCGGAGCGCACAAGATCCAGGGCATAGGCGCAGGCTTCGTTCCGGATGTATTAAATACCAAGATCTATGATGAGATCATCACGGTTACCAACGAGGATGCTTTTGAAACGGGAAGACGTATCGGACACAAGGAAGGCGTTCTTGTGGGAATAAGCTCGGGTGCAGCAACATTTGCAGCAATACAGCTGGCAAAACGTCCCGAGAACAAGGGAAAGACCATAGTTGTCCTTCTTCCCGATACCGGAGACAGATACTTGAGCACGGACCTTTTTGCAAAATAAAATGATGATTTAACTTCCACAGATAAATATGTTGTTGTGTGACCAGACGGAAGATCGTCGGATAACGGTGATTTCCGTCTGGTTTTTTATACCCAAAATCAGATGATAATAAGGAGATATATAGATATGAAAATTATAAGAAACAGAATGAAAGGTCTTGTATTGATATTTATCCTCGCGGTTTTTGCCGCCTCCGCCATCAGTAAAACAAACAGTGCGGCAGCGGCCGATATAAACGCAGTAGTAAAGGACTATCTGGAAGGAAACGGAAGTAACGCCGGTACTTTCCCCGACGGCACATCCCGTTTTGTGGCAGGAGCTGATGTAAACAAGGGATTTTCCGACTATACTTTTCTGGATATCAGAACTGATGCGCTTTACAATGCGGGCCATATTGCAGGTTCCTATCATATAGTTTACGGCGAAGCTCTCGGAAATGATCTTAAGTACATTCCTCTTGATAAAAGCATAGTCATTGTCAGCAACGACGGACAGCTCGGATGGCAGGTTACGGGGGCGTTGAACACGATCTTTGCGGCTGACGGTATCAATACTAAAGTGATCAGCTGGCAGGGAGGGTATAATACAGCTGACATAGATCCCGAGAAGATATCTACGGATGCCACAGCCCTTCCTTCAGTGGAGAATTCTCTTTCCGACAGCGCAAATGAACGGATCCGTAACTATGTGAACGGATTAAAGAGCGCAAAGTATTCAAACTTTATTGTCAGCGAGGAAGAAACCTGGAGAGTAGTAGAAGGCATCAATAAGAAAAAGAAGGATATCACAAAGGAATTCACGGTAGTTTTCCTTCCTGCATTTAAGGGAACCTATGTGGGCGAGTTCAACGATTCTATCTTTAGAAGTGAGTACGGCGGGAAGGACGGTGCGGTCACACTTACGAAGCTGGACAGGAACAAGACCGTGCTGGTTGCCTGCGGAAGCGGACAGACCTCGGATAATGTTGTGGGAGCACTCAGGATCGCAGGATATGATGCATATTCTGTAAACAAAGGTTGGGGAGGAAACAAGGGAGATGTTTCCGGTGATACCAAGAACGGCGGAGTTCAGGCCTATGATGCCTCCGGGGTGGCTGAGGGGAAAAAGGCCTTATTCAAGGAAAATGTTCCGGATTCCATTTATAA
>JAFSWD010000152.1 GCA_017444675.1 Lachnospiraceae bacterium | reverse complement strand
GGTAAACAAGGGCTTTTACAACGGTCTTATCTTCCACCGCGTGATCCCCGGCTTCATGATCCAGGGCGGATGTCCCGACGGAACAGGCATGGGCGGTCCCGGCTATTCCATAAAGGGAGAATTTGCCCAGAACGGCTTTAAGAACGATCTTAAGCACAGCCGCGGCGTGATCTCCATGGCCCGCGCTATGCATCCCGATTCCGCGGGAAGCCAGTTCTTCATCATGCATGCAGATGCTCCTCACCTCGACGGTGGATATGCCGCATTCGGTAAGGTTATTGAAGGTATGGAAGCTGTAGACCGCGTTGCATCCGTAGACACAGACTGGAACGATCATCCCACTCTCACCCAGAGAATGGAAACCGTTACCGTTGACACTTTCGGAGTAGCTTACGACGAACCCCGGACTGTTAAAGAAAGATAAGATAATGGCTAAGATTACGTCTATAAAAGAAATATCAAATGACATTTTCGATATGATCCTTCTTGCTCCGGAGATCGCGTCCGAAGCAAAGGCGGGCCAATTCGTTAATGTCTATCTGAAGGATGCTTCCAGACTCCTTCCCCGTCCCATAAGCATCTGCGGTTTTGACAGTGCCGAGGGTACTGTCCGTCTGGTTTTCAGGATTGCAGGTGAAGGAACGAGAGAGCTTTCAAAAATGCGGGAAGGCGAAGAGATCAAGGTGCTGGGACCTTTAGGTAACGGCTTCCTCCCCGTAAACGAAAAAAAAGCTCTTCTCTTCGGCGGAGGCATTGGGATCCCTCCCATGCTGGGCCTTGCAAAACAGCTCTCCGAAAAAGGCATAAATGTAACTTCCGTTCTGGGTTACAGGGATGCGTCCCTTTTCCTGGCCGAGGAGTTCAAAACCTACGGTGATCTTATCATTGCCACCGACGACGGAAGCTGCGGTTTTCACGGCAATGTGGTGGAAGCGGCAAAGTCAAGGGTCGAGTCGTCATATGCCACGGACAAACTTGATCCTACGGACACCTGTCTTTACGCCTGCGGTCCTCTTCCAATGTTAAAAGGTCTTAAAGCCTTTGCGAATGAAAAAGGCTTTAACGCCCAGATCTCCATGGAAGAACGTATGGCCTGCGGCATCGGAGCCTGTCTCGCATGTGTATGCAAGACTGCGGAAGTGGACGGTCATTCCAATGTCAAAAATAAACGCATATGTAAAGACGGCCCTGTATTCTTTGCAAACGAAATAGATATCTGAAATAAAAAAGTTCAGCGCTACAAACACGCTGAACTTTCTTTATTATAAACTCTTCTCCAGTTTTTCGATCATTTCGTCCACATGCTTTTTCTCGGCAATAAGAGGTGGAAGGAAACGGATCACGTTCTTGCCGGCGGCGATGGTGATGAGTCCGTTATCCATACCCTTTTTAACCATCTCATGGACATCGAACCTGAATTCCAGGCCCTGCATCATCTTAATGCCGCGGTGTTCAACAACTATGTCCGCATGCTTCTTTGCAAATCCTTCAAGCTTTTCCCAAAGATAATCTCCGATCTCATTTGCATTCTCAAGAAGCTTTTTCTCTTCGAAGATATCAAAAACCTTGCTTACAGCCGCACATACAAGGGGATTTCCTCCGTAGGTGGAACCGTGATCTCCGGGTACAAGTGCAGTCGCCACTTTTTCCTTAGCCCCGAAGGCTCCCACGGGGACACCGCTGCCCAATCCCTTTGCACAGGTGATGATATCGGGAGTTACTCCCAGTGCCTGATAAGCAAACATCTTTCCGGTACGTCCCATGCCGCACTGTACTTCATCCAGTATAAGAAGGATGTCCTTCTCGTCGCAGAGCTTACGGACTCCCTTTAAGAACTCGCTGGTAGCGGGATGGATACCGCCCTCCCCCTGTAAGGTTTCCATGATGATCGCGGCGGTCTTATCCGTCACCAGATCCTTAACGCTCTGAAGATCATTGTACTCGGCAAATTTTACATTTCCGATAAGAGGCTCAAAAGGAATGCGATAGCTTTCCGTACCTGTAACTGCCACAGCTCCCATGGTACGACCGTGGAAGGAATGGTTCATGGCGATGATCTCACTGTCCGCCTTTTTGTGCTTATTATAATAGTACTTTCTGGCAAGCTTTATGGCACCTTCAACAGCTTCCGTACCGCTGTTCGTAAAGAATACACGGTCCATTCCCGAAACCTTGGTGAACTTCTCTGCCGCAAGAGTAGCGGGAACGTTATAATAATAATTGGAGGTGTGGGTAAGCTTTCCGATCTGCTCGGTCAGTGCCGCATTATACTCCGGATCGTTGTAGCCTATGGCAAATACGCCGATACCTGCCGCAAAATCCAGATACTCCCTGCCGTCATTGTCATAGAGGTACATTCCCTTACCGTGATCAAGAACAAGCGGATATCTTCCGTAGGTATGCATAAGAACCTTTTCGGCCCTCTCCATCACTTCATTTGTTTCCATATAATTCTTGTATGATTATTAGGAAGCTAATAATCAACTTTTCCTTTCTTTTTAATATCGTGGTTTAATACAACTCAGATACTGTGGACAAATGATTGATTTTTTGTAGTTTGACTACTCGACAGGAGTGTATTGCCGCTACCTTT
>JAFSWD010000151.1 GCA_017444675.1 Lachnospiraceae bacterium | reverse complement strand
TTTGAAACAGGCTTTGCAGGCTCCTTAAGATTCGCTTCGGGAGCATGGCCTCTACCGGCGTCCTGTCCCGCAGAGTCAGCTTTCTTCCGGGCAAGCGGCTTCGCCAGCTCCTGCTCGTTTGCGCGCTCCGCTTCCGCGGAATCCCGCTTTACTGCGGACGAGCGTTTTTTTGCAGCCGTCTTCTTCTGCGCAGCCGGATCCCTCTGTTCCGTACTCAAAGCCTGAACCTTCTCCTTCATACCAGTAAACGCCTTCTCCTTCATTTTCTATATCGCCGTCCCCCAGTCCCATAGGAGTGGGCGTAGCTGAAGGATTGAGGAGATGCTGCATTTCGTCCAGGAAGGTTTTCAGCTCATCATAGGTAAGAGGAGGATGAGGCGTCGGAGAGGGAATGGGCGTTCTTGTAGGGAAGGGGGTGGGCGTAGCCGTTACAAGACCCTGTTCGATACGACATTCATAGCAATAACCGTCCGGTACGATATATTTGGTATCCGAGGTGGTGTATATAACCTGCTCTTTGGTGGAAATAAATACGGGTGTACCGGAAGGAACAGGTGTAAGTTCAAGGGTAAGAGAATCAATTATGGATTTGTTCTCTGTATAGAACATTACATTTTCGTCATTTACGGAAAGCAAAAGCTTCAGTTTTCTAAACAGTTCAAAGAATCTTGAAAGCATGCTCTGCCTGGTCTCGGGAGCCACATACCCTTCCGGGGTGGGAGTGGGAGTAGGCGTAAATGTGGGCGTAGGTGTTGATGTATACAAAGGATCGGGTGTTGCTGTGGGTAAAATGAAGGCATGGGGTGTGGGAGTGGGAGACAGGATGGTCATATCCGTATCAACCGGTGTCCAGATCTCGCCTTCATTCTTAACAAGAAGCACTTTTTCCGTATAATCCGTACATCCTTCCTGAGCGATCAGTCCCGTCTTGTTACATACCTTAACCGAAACATGGCAGTCACAATATTCAGTGGGAACTGTTCCCTTGGCAAAGTACTCGGTCCTTATGCAATTACCGCCTTCATATTTATCGCAGAGGCCATGAACCGCCAGTTTTCCGCATTTGGTGCAGATCTCGGCGGTAGTGATGGAATCCGGAGTTTCAAAACCTGCTTCGGGAAGAGCCTTAAGTGAATGAACTCTCTCCATTATCTCACGCCATAGGATCTCATGAGTATTTGTGGTCTTTATGAAGAAGGAAATATCAAAACCTTCCCAGATACCTGCGGTATAGTAGGGTGAATAGCCTTCAAACCAAAGGTCAAAGTTATCGGATGTGGTACCCGACTTTCCGGCCAGGGTCATGGGATAATTCTGGAATGCGGCAATGGAGGCAGTACCGATGTTCTTCTTTAAAGTATCCTGCATGGCAGAGGTGAGAAGGAAAGCGGTGGAGTTCTTCATTACCTGCTTGGGGGCGGGCTTGTGCTCGATCAATACATTTCCGCTGTGGTCCAGGACTTTGGAATAATAATAGGGCTTATTGTATATACCCTTGTTGGCAATTGCAGCGTAGGCTGCTGTAAGTTCCAGGTTGGTAACACCGTTGGTGAGACCGCCCAGTGCCAGGGTATAGTTGATATCAGTATAGCCTTTTCCGTCTTTTCCGACCTTGTATTCAACCAGGGAGGTGAAGCCCAGGTCCTTAAGATAATCGAAAGCAACGAGAGGTGTAACTCTTTCAAGAGTACGGCAGGCCAGTATGTTCATGGAATAGGAGATGCCGAGTCTGGTAGTGTTCAGACCCCTGTATGTGTTGGAACCGTACCAGTTGTTTACCTTTTTGATGGAATCCGGATAGTAGTAAGGGGAATCATCCAAAGCTGAGGCCAGAGTAAGCGTGCCGGTATCGAATGCGGGTAGATAGGCAGCAAGCACCTTAAAGGTGGAACCTACCGAACGAAGGGCATCCGTGGCACGATCAAGGACACGGTTACCGGCTTTATCGCCTCTTCCTCCGGAAAGACCGACTATGGCACCGGTGGAATGATCCAGCATTACAAAGGATATCTGGGGCTCAATGGTTTCGGTGAAACGTTCACCGAGGATAGAGTCGCCTTCCTGGATCATGGCATTTCTGAATTCTTCTACACAGGCTTCTATGTAAAGCTTATTGGTGGTCATCAGGTCATATCTTCCGCCGAAGATCCGGACCTGAGTGGTGGAACTTCCTTCAAAATACTTGAAGTAGTCAAGAAAATGATAAAGCTGATAGTGGATGGTGGTTCCGTCTTTCTTTAAAACAGAAAGAGCATAGTCCACATCATAGTAGGAACCCTGCCCTATGGCAGGCCAGATGGTTTCATCGTTGAGAACCTCATCTATGATCTCCTGGATTTCTCTGTCCTGAGTGGTATAAACAGAAAGACCGCCGGTGTAGATCATGTCCGAGGCCTGTGAGGACGAGTAACCAAGCTCCTGAAGGTCGGCCATGAGATGGGAGATGACTTCATCCGTAAAGTAGGAGTAGTAGCTTCTGCCGGAGTTTGCGCTTACGTAATTATGGATACGGGCATATACATCCTCGGTGTCTGCCATTGCCGTATCATATTCTTCCTGAGTGATGAACTCGTTTAACAGCATTTTCTTAAGAACGCCGTAATTTCCGTTACGACGTTCCATGTTTGCTTCGGGATAACGATAGGGGTTCATCCTGGTGGGAGACTGGGCGATGCAGGCAAGAACCGCTGCTTCGGAAATTGTAAGATCCTGAGCGGATTTTCCGAAATAGGTGGTGGATGCCATTTCAATACCGTAGCAGCCCTGACCCAGGTTAATGGTGTTTAAATAATATTCAAGTATCAGTTTCTTGTCGGTGATCGATTCAAGCTGGATGGCAAGATACTGTTCCTGGATCTTACGAACCAGTTTATGAAAATCATTGGTTTCGTTACCGCCCTCAAAGACCTGATTCTTAAGAAGCTGCTGGGTAATGGTGGAAGCTCCGGTGGAAAGGGAACCGTTCTTAATGACCTCACTTACCGCGCGGAGGATACTTCTTACATCGATACCGTCATGCTTCCAGAATCTTTCATCCTCGATGGCAACAAAGGAGTTGTAAACATAATCGGGAACATTGTCCAGAGATACGTATTCACGGTTTCCTCCCGCACCGATAAGCGTCTGGGAAACGGTCTCGTCGGTATAAAAGAAACGGGTAACATATCCTTCGGGGATAACGTTAACGTTTTCAAGGCTGGGGGAGGAAGCTATAACGCCTTTAAGGACGCCCACGCCGGCGAAAATGCCTATAACTATCAACCCTATGGCAATAAGCAAAAGGACTCTGAAACCGGAGATCGAAATACCGGTAGATATCTTTCTGCTTCGACTTTTTAACTGATGAATTGTTTTGTTTATCTCGTTTTTACTGTAGTTCATATCAGCCTTCCGTAAATCATAAAAGTTCAATTTTTTAGTTTAGCATATTTCTCTTGGTTATTCAAACCTTAATTATTTACCTTATAAGGAAAAAAGTAATGACTTTTGAATAAATATGTAATATAATCCCCTTTGACTCATTGCAGAGAAAAAGCGGAGGCGGAGGAACACAGGACATGAAGAAACTAGTCCAATTTAGGAATATTGTTAAAAACTTTGACGGACAGTTGGTCCTTAAAGGGATCAACCTGGATATATACGAAAACGAATTCGTTACGCTGCTGGGACCTTCAGGCTGCGGTAAAACCACCCTGCTCAGGATACTTGGCGGTTTCCTGGAGCCGGATGAGGGTAATGTTATCTTTGACGGAGAAGATATATCCAAGCTTCCTCCCTATAAAAGAGACCTTAATACGGTATTCCAGAGATATGCTTTATTTCCGCATATGAACGTATATGATAATGTGGCTTTCGGCCTTAACATAAAAAAGGAACCCAAGGACCTGGTGGAGCAGAAGGTTATGCGTATGCTGACCCTTGTGGGCCTAGAGGATTTTTCAAGAAGAGGAATAAACGAGATGTCCGGCGGGCAGCAGCAGAGAGTAGCTATAGCCAGAGCTCTTGTTAATGAACCCAAGGTACTTCTTTTGGATGAGCCTTTAAGTGCCCTGGATGCAAAACTCCGCAAGGAAATGCAGAGAGAACTTAAAAGGATACAGAGAGAGGTAGGTATCACCTTTATCTTTGTTACCCACGATCAGGAAGAAGCTCTTACCATGTCCGATAAAGTGGTGGTTATGAAAGAAGGGGAGATACAGCAGGTGGGTTCTCCCACGGATATATATAATGAACCGGTTAACAGATATGTTGCCAACTTCATAGGTGACAGCAATATTGTGGACGGTGTTATGGTGGAGGATTATAAGGTAAGCTTTGAGGATAAGACTTTTGATTGTGTTGATTCGGGCTTCGGTCAGAACACTCCCGTGGACGTGGTCATCCGTCCCGAGGACCTGGATATCGTCGGACCCAGATCAGGACAGCTCAGAGGCATTGTAAAATCAGTGCTTTTTAAGGGGGTCCATTATGAGACAGTTGTGGAGACCAGTGCAGGTACAGCCATCACCGTTGATATGATCGTTACCGAGGATAAGCCCGTAAAAAATGAAGTTGCGGGTGAAATGATGGATGCCAATGATTTTTATGTGGACATATTGGATCTGGACGAGCTCAGCGACGGCTTTATTATAAACCGTGCGGATGCTCAGGCATGGAATCCGGAAAATGATGAACGTATCTCCATAAGCAGTGTGGATTATGAGATCAAAAAGGAAAAGGGTACATATCCCGTTACCTTCTCTACCGCAGCAGGTACCAGCGTTACAGTGAACATGATAGTGGCTGAAGTCAATAAGGTGGTAGATGAGGATTACGGCGAGGAGATATATGCTGTTAACTTCTTTAAAAAAGCGGACGAACTGGCAGAAAGTATTGCCCTTAAGACGGATCTTAAGATCTGGGCCAATGCCTATGCGGATGATCTGGAGGACAATTCTCCGGTACAGATCACGGATGTGGTCTATGATTTCGATCCCGCAAACATAGTGCCCGGTACTTATAAGGTTACCTTTAAGACTCAGGGTTATGAGTACAAGGTGGATACAACGGATAAATTTGAAGTGGGTGCTCAGGTGGGGCTTAAGTTCACACCCGAGGACATTCACATCATGAAGAAAGAAATGGGAGAATAGAAGGTAATGAAACATTACAAAAAGATGGTCTATCCCTATGTGGCATGGATATCGGTAATGGTAGTGGCACCTATGCTGCTCATTATGTTCTATGCCTTTACTAAGGATGGAAATGCGGTTCTGGATTTCGTTTTCACATTGGAAAACTTTAAAAAGTTTTTCTCTGATACCATTTTTATCAGTGTTTTGGGACGAAGTCTTAAGATAGCGGTTATTACAACAGTCATATGTTTAGCCGTCGGATATCCGGCAGGCTACTTTATATCAAAATGCGCCGATGGGGTTAAGATGAAATGGATACTTTTGATCACCTTCCCCACCTGGATCAACATGATGGTGAGAACCTATGCCTGGAGAGGAATCCTTCAGGATGACGGTATAATAAATAAGTTCTTCGGACTTTTCGGCCTGGGGCCTGTGCCCATGCTTAATACAGGCTTTGCTGTGGTTTTGGGTATGGTATATAACTTCCTGCCCTTTATGATCATACAGATCTATACATCTCTGGCAAAGCTCGATACCAGCCTTCTTGAAGCCGCTGCGGATCTGGGAGCCAACAAGACCAAGAGTTTCTTAAGGATCACTTTGCCTTTGTCCATACCCGGAGTTTTAAGCGGTATAACTTTGGTGTTCCTGCCGGCGGTATCCAGCTTCTATATTCCGGAGATGCTTGGCGGCGGGCGTTACTATATGATAGGAAATCTGATCGAGACCCAGTTCCTTACAACGGAGAACTGGAACTTCGGAAGTGCGGTTTCACTTATCATGGTGATCATTATCATAGTTTCCATGTATTTTACCGGAAAAGCGGATAAGACCGAGATCATGGAACAGCGAGGCAATTGATGAAAAGACAGAATAAATTATCATCCAAAATACTGATGTGGGTTTTGGCACTTTTCTTCTATGCACCCATAATATATGCCATTGTTTTTTCCTTTAACGAAGGAAAATCCCTGACAAACTTTACCGGCTTTTCCTTTCAGTGGTACGGTAAGATGTTCAGAGACAGGGAAATGAAGGAAGCGGTGTTCTATACCATAGTCATAGCGGCTTTGGCCACAGTCTTGTCCACCCTTTTCGGAACCGTTGCGGCAATAGGACTTTCAAAGAGCAACAAGGGACTTAAGTTTGCGGTGGAACAGATCAACAACCTTCCCATCATGAATCCCGACATTGTTACCGCCATAGGACTTTTGGTGCTGTTCGCCACATTGCATTTTAAAAACGGTTTCGGAACGATGCTTCTTGCCCACGTAATGTTTTGTACACCTTATGTGATCTTAAGTGTGATGCCGAGGCTGAGAGGATTGGATCCGAATCTGGCGGAAGCGGCAATGGATCTCGGGGCCACGCCTTTATATGCCTTATGGAAAGTAGTCATACCACAGATAATGCCGGGTATAATATCCGGTGCATTGACCGCATTTACCATGAGTTTTGACGATTTCGTCATTTCCTTCTTTGTGCAGGGAAACGGAGTTTCAAATATATCGATCATCGTTTATACCATGTCAAAGAGAGTCAACCCTTCAATAAACGCTCTTGCCACACTTGTAACGGTTATAATCTCGGTCTTTCTGCTGCTGGCCAATATAGTGCCTTCAAAGATCGGCAAGAAGAAAAACCTTGCGTTACCGGCATAAATGATATAAGATGTGCGGGAAATATAATTTTCGGTTAGGAGAATAAAGAAAATGAAAAAAAGATTTATGATCACGGCGCTTGTAATGGCGTTGATCGCATCCTGCTTCAGCGGCTGCGGAGGTGCAAAGGAAAAGCTTAAGCTCTATATCTGGGGTGAGTACCTGGGTGAAGATGTTATTTCAAATTTTGAAAAGGAATATAATTGCAGAGTCATCGTGGAATACTTTGATTCCAACGAGATGATGTACACCAAACTGGCAGGGGGCAGTGCCTATGATGTATTGGTTCCTTCGGACTACATGATCGAGAGACTTATAAACGAAAAGATGTTACAGCCCATAGATAAGTCTGCCATTCCCAACATTTCCCTTCTTGCGGACGGCGTTAAGAACATGGGTTACGATCCCGACAATACCTATTCCGTTCCCTACTTCTGGGGTACCTGCGGCATTGTTTACAACAAGAACAACGTGGATTACAGCGATCTTGAAAATGAGGGCTTCGGTATAATGAAAAACCCCAAGTACAAGGGCAAGCTCTATATGTACAATTCCTCCAGAGACAGCTTTATGATCGCTTTAAAGCAGCTGGGTTATTCCTGCAACACGGAAAACGAGAATGAGATAAACGAAGCCTATAAGTGGCTGATCGAGCTTGACGAAGCTACCGAACCCGTTTATGTTACGGATCTCGTCATCGATTCCATGGCTCAGGGAGAAAAAGATCTGGCCATCATGTACAGCGGTGATGCGGCTTACGTTCTCGGTGAGAATGAGAATATGAGCTATTACACTCCCGCTTGCGGAACCAACATCTGGTGCGATGCCATGGTTATCCCCACCAATGCTGAAAATCCCACTCTTGCAAACAAGTTTATCAATTATATGCTCACCAAAGAAGCATGCATGGACAATACTCTTACCGTAGGCTATACCTCACCCAATGCCGAAGTGCTTGCGGAGGTTACGGCAGAGGGCGGAGATTATGCGGAGAACGAGGCATATCTTCCCAGAACCTATGCTCTTGATGAGATCTATCATGACAATGAGACCATCAGAAGACTTACAAACGATCTGTGGACCAAGATCGTTGCCAATGAGTGATCGATAGAATTAAAATGTCGTGTGAAAGCACGACATTTTTTATTGCCGAAAGAGGGAAAATGGTCTAAAATCAGATCGTGAAAGCAGAAAAGAGGCTTATATGAGGATAGATGTTATTATTCCGGTGTACAAGCCGGATCAAAAATTCAATATACTTCTGAAGAGACTATCGGAACAGACGCTTACTCCACGTAAGGTGCTGATAGCAAATACCGTCGGCGAAACCGATGACTGCGATAAGATAAAAAGCAGGGCGGAAAAGGAGATGGGACAGGGAATAACTGAGATAGAAGTGTTTCCTGTCAAGAAAAGCGAATATGACCATGCACTTACCAGACAGAAGATGGCAGAGATCTCTGATGCGGATGCGGTGCTTTTTATGACCCAGGATGCAGTGCCCTTGGGACAGGATCTTCTGGAACGCCTTTCAGAAGCACTGGAAAACGGTGCAGATGCTGCCTTTGCCCGCCAGGTGGCCAATGAAAATGCGGATATACTTGAAAAATATACGAGATTATTTAATTACACCGGAAAATCCTATGTAAGGACAGCAGAGGACTTTAAAAAGTACGGGATCAAGACGATCTTTTGTTCCGATACGTGTATGCTGTATAAGAAAGACAGGTTTGAACAACTGGGAGGATTTCGGGAAAAGAGCATTTTTGCCGAAGACATGACCTATGCCTACAGACTCCTTAAGGCGGGAGGCAGTCTTGCCTATGTGTCAGAAGCCAAGGTTTGACATTCTCATGATTACAATCTTAAAGATAATTTTAAACGCAGCTTTGTTCTCGGCGTGAACCAGGCGGATCATCCGGAGATATACAAGAAGCTTTCTTCCGAAAAGGAAGGAACAAGATATGTGAAATACATTATAAAAAGGCTGGGAAAGCAGGGAAGACTCCTTAAAACTCCCTATTTCATCCTGTCCTGCGGAGTGCGGTATCTGGGAGTGATCATGGGAAGGAATTATAAGGTCCTGGGAAAAAAGAGAGCAATAAAGATAACCGGAAACAGGAATTATTTCTCGAATGCGGTTTAAATTCTCTTGGATAAAAAAAGCGTTTTGCCTAAGTATCGGCAAAACGCTGAATTTTATAGCATATCTTTGTAAGCTTCAAGTACTTTCTCCATAGCACTTCTTCCCGGAGCACCGATGGTGTTTCTCTTGTCTACGCAGGTCTTCATGGCGATGGCTTCATATATGCCTTCGTTGAAGGTGGGACAGATCTTTTTGTATTCTTCAAGCGGAAGCTCATCCAAAGAGCAGTCCTTTTCGATACAGAGAAGGACAAGCTGCCCGATGATACCGTGAGCATCGCGGAAAGGAACGCCGTTCTTTACCAACCAGTCGGCTGCATCTGTGGCATTGGTGAAGCCGTTTTTGGCACTGCTTTCCATGTTTTCTTTATTTACGGTAATGGTCTTAAGCATATCCGTAAAGAGGGAAAGACAATCCTTAACCGTATCCATGGCATCGAAGGCGCCTTCTTTGTCTTCTTGCATATCTTTATTATAAGCCAGAGGAAGACCCTTCATGGTGGTGAGAAGTGCCATGAGATGTCCGTAAACTCTTCCTGTCTTGCCGCGGATTAGCTCCGCGATATCCGGATTTTTCTTCTGAGGCATGATGCTGGAGCCTGTGGAGTAGGCATCATCCAACTCTATAAAGCGATATTCGTTGGAATTCCACATGATGATCTCTTCGCAAAAACGGCTTAAGTGCATCATGGTGATCGAAAGGTCCGAAAGGAGTTCAAGAAGATAATCCCTGTCGGACACGGAATCCATTGAGTTAAGAGTGGGACCGTAAAAGCCGAGGAGTGAAGCGGTGAGCTTTCTGTCCAGGGGGTAGGTGGTGCCTGCCAAAGCTCCGCCGCCGAGAGGACAGTAGTTCATGCGTTCACGATTGTCTTTAAGACGGGAACGGTCTCTTAATAACATTTCAAAGTAAGCGCCCAGATGATGAGCCAGTGTTACAGGCTGGGCCTTCTGCAAATGGGTGAAACCGGGCATGTAGGTGTCCAGATTTTTTTCCATGAGCACATAAAGCTCATTTAAAAGGCCGGTTTCTAAGGCGATGAGTTCGTCTATGACATCTCTGGTATAGAGCCTCATGTCCAAAGCCACCTGATCGTTACGGGAACGGCCTGTGTGCAGCTTCTTTCCCGTATCACCCGTGCGGGCGATGAGCTCGGCCTCTACAAAAGAATGGATATCTTCGGATTCGGTTCCGAACACGAGTTTGCCGTTATCTATATCAGCTTTTATATCGTTAAGGGTTTTTATTATAAGTTCCTTTTCTTCGTCGGTTATAATGCCGCAGGCAGCCAGCATGGTAACATGTGCGATGCTTCCGCGGATGTCCTGTGCATAAAATCTCTGATCAAAGGAAAGAGATTCGTTGAATCGATGTACAAGTTGGTCTTCTTCTTTGGTAAAACGTCCGCCCCAGAGTTTCATTAGGTTCTCCTTAATCTTTATTTTTGCGAGGTGTGACCTTCAGATACTTGGGTGTATCCAGTCCGATCCTAAAGTCTTCCTCAGTGATATTGCACGTGTAGTACTTAAGAACATTTCCCGTCTCCAATTTATGAACCATGGGGGCAGTCTTGTCCCTGTTATTTACATAGGCAAAGGAATCATACATTTTGAAATTTTCAGCTGCCGTCACATCATAGGGAAGGAGAGGCGCCATTTTCTTTTCAGCCGATTTTTCCATGAAAAGCCTCCGTTCAAACTTGTATTATGATAAACCCAGATCAAAAAAAATACAACTTCAAAAAAATAATTCTTTACAAATTCAGTGTGTCAGTATATAATATGGCACGTCAAATTGTCTGATTCATTTGTTCAAATGATAGTTCTAAAACTTCAGGAACAGATCCAATTAAAATGTACAAAATAAAATACGGAAAAAACAAGACGGGGACGATTATTTGTGTCCTGCTTTTTGTGATGTTCTTTGCAGCCGGAGCCTTTGCCGCTCTTTTGGCAGAAAGGATGTGCATTGCAAACGGTGTCGGTTTTGAGACCGGGATGCAGATAAACTTGCCGGAAGAAGAGCAGGATCCTGCAGATGGGGAGGCGTTGATCGAAGAAAAGAACACTCCTGAGATGAGGGAAGTGTGGATAGACGGGATAGATATCAGTAATTACATTTCCGAAGGTGATCTGATAGATGTCCGGATAGTCGATCCGAACGGTGTGGATTCAAAGCTTCTGGCAGAAAAATGTATTAAGGGCATGGACCGAGACGGTGTTTTTCTCCTGGTCAGGGAAGATGAACTGGCCTGTATCACCGATGCATTGATCGGGATGAAGGAGGGAAGCATAGTCAGAGCATATGCTGTGAGGATACCATGATGAGGCGGAGAGAGGAAGGGAACTGGCCCTTTGATAACGGAGGCTTCCTGACAGGAAAACAGCTGTTAAACATTTTGATCCTGGAAAGACGGGAAGAATTGGAAGAACTCCTTAAAACAGAGGCTTCCGATGAACTTGCCCCGGATGACCTTAAGAAGATGTACAAAGATCTTCTCTCGGAAAAGGTATTGGGTATCCCGGAAAAAGAAAGAGAGTTTTTAAAAATGCACGGGGATAAGGCTAAGGAAAGGGCCGGAGATCTGGCTTTCGTAATAGACTTTACGGATTGGGAGATACGGACCGGTTCCTTTTGCAGGATCAAAAACCATATGGGTACCGAGCTTTCCCCGGACGGGCAAATATACAAAAAGGCAGGGTTTCTCTATCCCGATAACAGAGAAGAAGAGGAAAGGATAATAAGGTTATTGGCGATAGAAGAGACCGGAAGGGAACTGACCTGCAGAGAGCCGGAGATCGAAAGCGGTACATTCTGCGCAGTCAGACCTCCCGCCGGAAAATGGGGAATGATGATAAAGGGAAGGAGAGGAAGACAAAATGAAATGCATATGTTTTGACGGCGTCGAGTGTGAAGACATCGTCATGCACTTTGCAAAACTGCTTAAACTGTCAGGGATAGATGTGGCAATAAATGATACGGTGAGAAGCTATTCCTTTTCCAATATCCCGTTGATAAGGGAGGAAGAGATAAAAGATCATCCCGGTGTGCTTTTGATAAACGGGATGATAAAGGCAAAAAAGTCTTCAGGAGATATCAACTGCCTTGTTACGGATATCTTCCCCGCAACTGCCAGAAGGTTTGAAAGAGACTTGAGACAGATGGGATGCAATGTTTATGACCTGGTGCTGATCAGAGATATCTGCGGAAAAGAGAAAGCAGGAGACTACATCATGAACCTGCTTAAGATAAGAGGGAGCAGGATCTGTTTAAGAGAAAGCGTTAAGGATACGGCGGTAAGATGCTGTCTTCAGGAAGGGATACAATACCGCCTTAAGAACCTGAGTCCGGGAATGAGAAAAGGTCTTATGGATCTGGGAGAAGAGATCATGGGACTGAACCGGCGGGAAATGAAAAAGGCAATGGGAAAGGAGAAAAAATGGGCAAGATCTTTGAGTTCAGATCCGACCTTCCGGGAACAGGCCACGTAACATCCTGTGTTTCGGCTGCGGCTTCCTGGCTTGCTGCCGAAACCGGGCTTAATACCGCGGTGATCCAACTTCCCGGAGGGACGAACGATATCTGTGACGGCTTTGACAGACACTTATCAAAGGATCTTAAGAAAGAGATCTATAAAAAGACAGGCCTCTCTGCCCTGTTGTTGATGATCAGGGGAGGAAGATTAAATGAAGAAAAGGTGAGAGGCTGTGCACTTAAGACTCTGAGCCCCTCCCTGGACGTGTTCCACGGGGAAGGACTTATAAGAGGTAAAGAAGAGGACGAACTTTCGGATGTGATGATAACCGAGATCGGAAAAGTGTACGACCTGGTATTGGTGGATTGCGGAGCAGGCAGAAGGATCAAGGCGGATACCACAATGTGGCTGTTGCCCCAGAGCAAAAGGGCATGGAAAGAACATTTTGAAAAAAAGGGAAAAGATAAAAAAGATCTGTTTGTGGTTAACGGAAGTCTTAAGAATTCCACTGCAGGCCCCGGTAGTTTCAGATTCTCCTACGGTACGGAACTTACTATGCTCCCAAGCTGCACGGGCTTCATGGATGCGCTGGCCGAAGGGACTGTAGTGGAGTTCTTTAGGACCATGAGGAACATGGGAAGGTACATGCCCGATCATTACTTCACATCAAAAACCGGCGAAATGGTAAATAAAATGTTGAAAGGAGGAGGAAGATGACAGGTGAGGTCCTTCAGCTGATCTTTCTTTTACTGTTGATCCCGTTGACGGGATATATGCTTTTTAAAGAAAGAAAGGATAAAAAGGATGAGACCATGAGGTGTGTGACCTTCTCACGGCTGGTAAAGGAGGGAGCGGATCTTCTTAATGACTATGGCCTGAAAAAATACAACTTTGGCGGAAACTCGGCTCAAAACGTACAAAGGACCGAAGAATCGGTGGCAGAGGCTCTCGGAAACTGCTGCAGCGGGCTTAAAGGACCAAGGGACGTGATAAAGTCGGTGATCCTTGCCTGGCTTACTGAGGTTAAAAAGCCCACGGATGAAGAACTGGACAGGATCTTCAATGAAAGCGGCAATCTTTGGGGGAGATTTGAGTGTGTCCTTTACGAGGCAGGAAAGAACGACCGGGAAAGAGGTTTTGAAAAACTGTGGGAAAGCAGGTTCAAGGATGTTTCCGTCTGTTGCGGCGAGCTGTCCGGTAACTACGTTGAGGATGCCTATGCCTGTTTATGCCGTAATATGGACAGGGAGGACAGGCTCAAGGTTTTGGCGAACATGATCTATGCCATGACGGTTGGATTCGGAGAAGTGGACTCCCTGATGTGGCAGAAAGGCTGCATCGAAGAGATACAGCTTGGAATGTCGGGATGCATAAAGGATAACTACGACTACAGGGAAATGCTGGAGGTTAAGAAGGATCCGGAAAGCAAAAGCTTTAGCAGAGACAGTGTGCATATCCTGGTTTCGGGTATTCCGGTCAAGCTTTTATTCCTTTCTTTCGGTTCCGATGATGAGTTGATCAGGGTATTAAGAAACCTGATCAAGAACACGGGAGCCGGGGAACTTACAAGAAGAACACCGAGGATCGTTGCGGATACTCCCGACGGAAGAAGAGTGACCGTATCAAGGCCGCCGTTTTCGGACTCCTGGGCAGGGCTTATCAGAAAATTTGATACCGTGCCGAGGATATCCCTGGATGAACTCGTGGAGGACGAAGAACTTAAGGAACTCCTGATACACCTATTGCATACCAGGAAGAGCATTGCGGTAACAGGAGAAACAGCATCCGGAAAGACCACCCTTTTAAGAGCGCTGCTTATAGAGATAGGTAAGGAAAAGAGCATA
>JAFSWD010000150.1 GCA_017444675.1 Lachnospiraceae bacterium | reverse complement strand
GGAGATATGCTCCATGTTTTCGAGACGGAGATCCCGTATTCCGTCCGTGCGGCAGAGACCAGCATGGAAGGCAAGAGCATCTTTGCCCATGACAGACGGGGCAAGGTGGCAGCGGCCTACGAAAACCTGACGAGGGAGGTGTTGGCCCATGAGTGGCGTGAAGCTACTCGACCTCGGACTCAAGACCGCATACGATGAGCTGTTCATGGACGATAAGGGCCGAGAGGAAAACCGACTTCCGAGGATATATGAAATCCCCCTCTCAGAAATCGATGACTTCCCTGACCATCCCTATCAGGTCCGAATGGACGAGGACATGGAGCAGCTTGTGGAAAGCGTAAAGGAGCGTGGTATCATCACACCCGTTACAGTCAGGCCCAAAGAGGACGGTCGTTTTGAAATGGTTTCCGGCCACCGTCGGAAGAAGGCCTGCGAACTGGCTGGACTGGGAACAGTGAAAGCCGAAATTCGTGAACTGACGAGAGATGAGGCGATTTTGCTTATGGTGGAATCTAATCTGCAACGCTCGACGATTCTGCCCAGCGAGAAGGCGTTTGCCTATAAAATGCAGATGGACGTGCTTAAAAGGCGGCCAGGGAGACCGTCAAAAGAAAATTCGCGCCCAGTGGGCGCAGATTTAATGGGGATACGGTCGGATGCAATTCTGGCAGAGGATTCTCCGGATAGTTCTCGTCAAATTCAACGCTATATCCGTTTAACCTATCTTGTCCCTGGCCTTCTAAACTTTGTCGATGAAAGCCGAATCGCTCTCCGCCCCGCTGTAGAACTGTCCTACCTGTCTGAAAACGAGCAGGAGGACCTTCTGGAAACGATCTCCTACCTGGATTCCACGCCGTCGTTGGCCCAAGCTCAGAAGATGCGGGAGCTATCCAAGGAGGGCAAGCTTACTGTTGAGGTGATCGAATCCATCCTGAGCGAAGAAAAGCCCAATCAGCGGGAGAAGATCAGCTTCCGGGCGGACCGTCTGCGTCAGTATCTTCCTGCTGGGATTTCTCACCGAGAGACCGAAGACTATGTACTCAAAGCGCTGGAGTATTATCAGAGGTTTCGGGAGCGTCAAAAGCATCAGCAAGAGCGATAACCGTGGCAGCCCAGGGGGTAGTGTGCCCATTTTTGACGCAACTTCAACGTGCATCCCCCCTCACACTCCTCCCTTTCACCAGCTGTACCTGCTGAAAAGAAAGAACCTGTTTTCTTGTTCAGCCGGTTTTTTCCTTTGAAGGAGGTGGTGCCAATCAAGTAAGCAACAGCCCCAAAAACCAGGGCGGCGTTTTCTCCGTGACAAAGGTCACGGAGTTTTTTGATGCCCAAAATCTTATTTTTTCAGGAGGTTCAACCATGAACACGAAAAACCATTACGGCCATCGCCGTGTCCTCGCGCTGTTTCTGGCTGCGATGACTCTCATGTCCCTTTTCACCATCCCCGCCCAGGCAGTCCAGCCCGCTGCATACCGCGACCCCGCCGAGCACTGGATGAGCGCCGGCTCCCGGACCAACGAGCTGGATGTCAACGCCGTGGTCTCTCACGAGACCTTCCACTGTTACGACTGTGGCAAGACCACTTCCTTCACGGTTTGGCGCGCGCCTGAATACACGACTGACGG
>JAFSWD010000149.1 GCA_017444675.1 Lachnospiraceae bacterium | reverse complement strand
GCTTCGACATATGCATCGCTTGCGGGCATGGTAAAGACTGCGGAAGTGCCGGAAAATGACACATCCACATCATTATCGTCATCATCAGTAACTGACAGTTCTTCTAAGAAGTAATGAGGATCAGGGATGACGGTAAGTATCACTTTTGATCCCAGGGCAGCCACGTTTCCGTCCATGCTGACGGTGCCGTGCTCTCCCTCATCGATGTCGACCTCAGCGGCAGGGATCAGTCTGGCACCGTTTTTAATGTTTTTTTTGGCAGCTTCCGTATTAGCGGTTTCGTTCCAGAATAAACTGTTAAACTCTATATCACCCTTAAAGCTGGAAGCATAGATGCTGTCAGTCGCATTTGTCCATTCAAGGCTTATTTCACAGTCATCTCCTCTGTTTCCGGTGCCTATACCGGCACCGCCACCTCCTCCTGTGGCAAAAACTCTTCCACCTGTTATTTCTATCGTTCCACCGTCTCCTTTATTTCCACCGCCGATCCCGGCGCCATTATTTCCTCCTGTGGCAAAAACTGTCCCTCCGGTAATTGTTATATCTCCTCCTCCGCCTTCTTTATTTTTATTATATCCGCCGCCGATCCCGGCGCCGTTCTTCCCGCCTTTAACAATTATTTCTCCGCCGTTTATCTCTATACTTCCGGCATCTATATTTATATTACTACCGCCAATAGCTGCAAAGTTTGCATCAACATCAATCTCATCACTGCTTATAACAAGCTTTCCCGAGCTTTTCTCCTGACCGTATATGGCAAGGCTTTTATCGTCTTCTATGGTTATGCCCTTAGGGATATTAAGCTCTGCCCCGTCCTTCAGGATGAGGCTGACATCTCCCTTGACCGTCACTCTTTTGTTGATTGAAACCTGCCCCTCTGCCACATACCAGCGGCCGTCCTTCCAGTTGCTTTCTGTTGTAAGGATCACCTTTTTATCAGAGGGAACAAACTCTTCTTCGCCTTCGTCATTGATATAGGAAATACGTTCATCTGCGAAGACCGGCTGGGTAAACGCCGGGATATGCAGCTGCGAAAGGATGATCGCAGCTGCGATATAGATGGATATGATTTTTTTGCGGGAGATAATAATACTCATAGGCTATATCTCAGATCAGCGCGTCGGCGAGGGCCTCAACGGCTTTCCGGCTGTCTTCTTTGAGAGCGGATCTTATGGTCACTACAGGGTCAATATACTCTATATCTTTACTCTTTTCAAACATTCCCTTTATCACCTTTGCGGCCATTGGAGCCCAGGTGCCGTTTTCTATGATACCTATCTTCCTCTTCTGGTAATTCCTTTCAAGGAGAGCATCGATAAAGGTCCTCATGAAGGGGAATACGTCCCCGTTATAAGTGGGAGTTGCAAGCACCAGCCTGTCATATCTGAAGGCGTCCTCCACTGCTTCTGCCATGTCATCACGGGCAAGGTCTGTGATGGAAACCTTGGGTGCTCCCTTCTTTTCCAGGGTTTCCTTTAAGAGCTCCGCTGCCTCCTTTGTATGTCCATATACAGATGCATAGGCTATGAATATTCCCTCATTTTCAGGAGTGTAACCGGACCACTTGTTGTAGAGATCCAGATAATATCCCAGATTTTCTTTAAGGATGGGACCATGGAGCGGGCATATCACATCGATATCAAGCCCTGCGGCAGCTTTAAGGAGATTCTGTGCCTGGGCGCCGTACTTTCCTACTATCCCGAAGTAATAGCGCCTTGCTTCGCAGGCCCAGTCCTCTTCCACATCAAGAACACCGAACTTACCAAAGGCATCTGCGGAGAAGAGAACCTTTTCAGGGGTCATGTAGGAAACCATTACTTCCGGCCAGTGAACCATGGGCGCGAAAACAAAGGTCAGCGTGTTTTTGCCAAGCTCAAGGGTGTCACCGTTTTTTACCACCAGTTTTTTCATGTCACCCGGAAGATCAAAGAACTGCCCCATCATGTTGAAGGTCTGGGCGTTTCCGACTACTGTAACATCAGGATATTTTTCAATGAAATTCGCGATATTAGCTGAGTGGTCAGGTTCCATATGGGAAACCACCAGATAATCCGGGGTCTTTCCTTCAAGTACCTTATCGATATTTGAAAGCCACTCATCCTTAAAATTAATGTCAACCGTATCCATGACAGCGGTCTTTTCATCTGTTACCACATAGGAATTGTAGGCCATTCCGTTTGGCACCACGTACTGCCCCTCGAAAAGATCCACCTCATGATCATTTACACCCACATACTTTACAGAATCTGTAATCTTCATAGCTTTTCATTCCTTTCTTTTATTTATTCAAACGTATTTCACGCTTGATTTTTTACTATCCGTATAGTACACTTATCTAGCTGCCGCTATAGCTCAGTTGGTAGAGCAACGCATTCGTAATGCGTAGGTCGACAGTTCGAGTCTGTCTAGCGGCTTATAACCCGATTTTTGTGAGCAAGGTGTTTGAATAGTCGACGAAAAACATTGGAGATAATTTTCGTCGAAGCCCGAATTTTGCGGGCTAGGTGTTTGAATAGTCGATTAAAAACATCGGAGATATTTTTAATCGAAACCCGACTTTCAAGAACTTCG
>JAFSWD010000148.1 GCA_017444675.1 Lachnospiraceae bacterium | reverse complement strand
GATGTTCTGGGAAGCATAAACTTAGGCGACGACAGTATATATGCCTTTATCACCCCTGTTGAAGTGGAAACGACCACTGCCGGAAAAAGCGACGATGCGGAAACCGTCTTCGCGTTTACCACATTTTATGACGATCTGAAGGCTTCCCATGCCTCCTCCGGTTATGAATGGATGATCGACGCGGCCGACGGAGAAGAGTATCTCTACGCCTATGCCAAGATCGCGGACACCGGTGCGGTCATATGTTGTCGCATCCCCAAGACAGTTATCAATGAAAGCGTAAGCAACATCAGATCCGCTTCCATAATCGCCGTCATCCTTGCGGCTGTGATCTCATCACTGGTGGGCATCGTTGTTTCCAGCAGGATCGGCAGTGCGGTAAAGGTGATCTCCAAGGGCTTCGAACAGGCCGCTCAGGGTGATCTCACCGTTAAGATAGTCACCACAAGAAAGGATGAATTCGGTGCACTTTCCACATCCGCAAACAAGATGATAGAAAACACAAAGAGGCTGCTTTCAAAGGTTTCGGCCACTGCTGATTCTCTTAAGGAATCCTCGGAGGAGATCGGACTCGCATCCGAGGAGCTCGTTACCGCATCGGTCAATATAACCACCTCGGTCAATGAGATCAGAAAAGGTCTGGATCAAGAGGCTCAGGACTCCGAAGACTGCCTGAATGCCGCAAACAAGCTGACTGAAAAGATCGAAGTCGTAAGAGAAAATATTACGGCTATCGACGGTATGGCCACCGACGCGGACGATTCGGTAAAGAACGGTATAGGAGCCGTGGAGAACCTTAAAGTTAAAGCAAATGAAACAAGTGATGTTACCAGAGGTGTCATCGTGGATATCGAAGAACTTGCCCGTGAAACATCTTCCATCAGTAACATCATCGCTACCATCGATGACATCGCCAGCCAGACGAACCTTCTTTCCCTTAACGCTTCCATAGAGGCCGCAAGAGCGGGAGATGCCGGACGAGGCTTTGCGGTCGTTGCGGAAGAGATCAGAAAACTCGCGGAACAGAGTGCTGTTTCGGCCGGTGAGATCGGTAAGATCATCCTTTCCGTTACCTCCAAGACCGAAAAGACCGCTGCTGCCGCAAAACAGGCCGAAGAGATCGTTATCCAGCAGGAAGAGGCAGTTTCCACCACAATGGCAGAATTTAATGTCATCGGTGAAAACGTTAACACTATTGCAACTCATCTTAAGGACATCGGTCTTCAGGTTGCAGAAATGGAAAAGGCCAAAGTCAACACCCTTACAGCTGTTGAAGGTATTTCGGCAGTTTCCGAAGAAACAGCCGTTGCCTCTACAGAGGTTGAAAACACCGCCCTCGCAGCTCAGACTGCCGCCAAGAATCTTAATGACGTAATTCAGGATCTGAGGAGTGCGGCAGATTCTCTTACAACGGAACTCAAGGGCTTCAAACTGTAAAAGTAAGGAGGTTAGACTCATGAAGAAAAGAATTACTGCTATGCTTATAGCGGGCATTATGGTTTTATCCCTCACCGCCTGCGGTAACAGCAATGTAAAGATAAATCAGAGAACAAGAACCAGTACAAGGACAAAAACCGTACAGACCGCAAAAACTGACAATAATACCAATAACACAGCTGTATCCACCCCCACTCCCACTCCCGTGTCTGTGGACAAACTCACATTTTCCGAAGCTCCGGAGCTTAAAGCAAAGGTGAGTGCAGGCACTTTACCCGCAGTGGAAAAACGTATCCCCGATAAGGATAACGTGTTTATAGCACAGACCGATGCCGCGGGAACGGTACTGGAGATCGGTACCTATGGCGGTAATTACAGCATGACCCTGGGCGGAGGCTCCTGGGATATCGCGAGACCGGTACTTGAAAGCATAATCCGCTACAATACCGACGGAACATATGTCCCCAATGTCATTAAAAGTTTTGAACACAACAGTGACTACACGGTTTGGACCTTTCATTTGAGAAAAGGCATGAAGTGGTCCGACGGTGATGATTTTACCGCAGATGATATTACCTTCTGGTACTACATGGTCCACATCAACAATTACGACTCAAAAGCCAGCTGGGAAGCACTTAAAGACGGAAAGACCGGAAACTACGCAATGCTCAAAAAGGTGGATGATCTCACCGTTACCTGGACCTTTGATACTTCAAAGTATCCCGGAAGCTTCATTGAAAACGGTGATTTCAAATGGTGCTGGGCTCCTTCCCACTACCTTATGGACCTGATCCCTTCTTCCTACTACGTTCAGAACGAATACTGGAAAGATACCGGTCTGTCCGACGATCAGGTCATCGCCAACGCTGCGGCGAAGGGCATAAACTATTCCAAAGTTAAAGATATCGGAAAGAACGTTTGCTACTACTTCTGGAACATTTCCGGACTTCCCACGGTTAACTCCTTTGTTCTGACCACCAAGGAAGGAAATAACTCCAGATCCGCAGAGCTTTGCATCCTGGAAAGAAATCCCTACTATTGGAAGATCGATGCCAAGGGCAATCAGCTTCCTTACTTAGACAATATCTACTTGAAAAAACTTGGTGAAAATGATGATGCCAAGGCTATGCTCATAAGCGGAGATCTTGACCGTATGGACATCGGTATGGAACAGGTTTCCTCCCTCATGGCGGAACTCGGCAGCTCAGCGGTGCTTAAGACCATTGCCGGCTCCAGCTGGGGATCCAATCAGGTTACCTTTAACTACACATATGCCAATAAAAACTACGCCGATCTTTTTGCCAACAGCGATTTCCGTCAGGCCATGTCCATCTGTGTTGACCGTGATGAGGTTTCGCTTCTTACCTCCGAAGGCTTCTTGGCTCCGGGACAATGTGCTCCTTCTGTGGGTAACTTCGGTAACGATACGGAATGGTCCAGGAAATGGACAACCTACGATGTTGCCGCTGCCCAAAAGCTTTTGCAGAACTGCGGACTTAAGGCAGGCTCCGACGGCTATCTGGATTTTGCGGACGGATCGGACTTGTCGGTGGACTTTGTATCCTTTGACGGAAGTGCAGATTACATTTACAGCATATTAAAGCGCTACTACGATGCGATCCACATTAAGACCACCCTTACCAATTACGACGTGGCTACTTACGACAAGGTCATCGATACCAATGACTGGGTCGCATCCATGTGTCCTCACATGTCTGTAGGCGGTTTCTCTCTTAAAGAAAGAGCAGCCTCCTTCGTGCCCATCGCACAGGCTGCGGAATGGTACGGTGATTACGGTACCTACTATACCGACCATACAAAGGGTGTGGCTCCCACAGGCGACATGGCTAAACTGGTACAGATCTACGAACAATGGACAGATACCGCAGACAGCGCCAAGAGAGACGAACTGGCTCTTCAGATCTACGAACTCCACAAGAAAAACCTGTGGTCCATCGCCTATTCGGAAGGTGCAAACACCTACTGTCTCATAAGTCCGAAGCTTCACAACTTCGCGGACAATCTGGTAAGCAATGACCTTTACCAGTACGCAAACATCTATCACTTTGAGACATTGTTTAAAAAATAAAAAAAAGGCCGCGGAATGAACCCCGGGGACGGGGTTAGGGGTTCATTTTAGTGGTCCATTCCGGCAAAAAACCTACCTGAGTCACAGCGATCACGAAGTCATAGCTCGACAGCCGGGATTTTCTATGACTCTATCAGCCAAAAATGTCCACTGAGCCAAAAGCTTCCCGGAACGACTGCGCCCCGGAAGCTATAATAGCGGCCCGGGTAGAGAAAACATATGCCTGAGTCACAAAAATGAACCCCTAACCCCGTCCCGGGGGTTCACTGAGTCACAAAAATGAACCCCTAACCCCGTCCCCGGGTGTCAAAAAATGAACCTATAACCCCGTCCCCGGGGTTCAAAATCCCCCTTGACAATTTCTGAAAAGGGGCGTATCCTATGTCCCGCTACATTGAGTGTTAATTCCTTCCCACTCAACCCGGTCAGTAGTCAATAATTTGACCTTAAACCCTAAAGGAGATCTAAAATGCAGAAGAAAGTTACTTTTATTACCCAGGCAGGCATAATCGCCGCCCTCTATGTCGTTCTCACCATGTTTGTCCAGACCGTGAATCTGGCCAGCGGAGCCATTCAGTTTCGTGTATCCGAGGCTCTGTGCGTGCTTCCCTTTTTCACCCCCGCAGGAATCCCCGGTGTTGTTGTAGGATGCTTTTTAAGCAATATCCTGCTTGCCTCCCCTCTTCCGGATGTTATTTTCGGAACGCTGGCAACAGCCATCGGCGCAGTTCTTTCATATATGCTCAGGAAGCATAGATTCCTTGTTACACTGCCTCCTGTTTTCGCAAACGCACTGATAATCCCTTTCGTTTTAAAATTTGCATATCATGTTGACGGAGCCCTTTGGTTCTTCATGCTTACCGTCGGTGCCGGCGAAGTGCTGGCCTGTGTGGGCGTGGGTTCCCTTTTGATAACCGCTCTGATGCCTGTAAGAAGCAGGATCTTCGGAGATGCCTACAGCCCCAAAAATACCGTTTCTTAGGGATCCAAAAAGGCTGATGCAGCCTGAGACTTAAGACGGAAGGATATTCAATTAAGCTGATTAAATGAGATCTGCTTGACCGGCGGATCTTATTTTTTATTGACAAATCCCAAAAAACGTATATACTTTACTACCGACAAGGCAAAAGCCTTGATCTGTACAACTTGCATATGTGCTAGGGGCGCTGACGCTGAGAGACGGCATTTCGCCGTTGACCCTCATTACTTGAACCGGATAATACCGGCGTAAGGAAGCTTTAAATTATACCTCCACGCGCATATCGCATATAAGGAGGATTTTTTATGTTTACTAAACAAGACGGTTACTTTGAAGTAACCACAGCAGGCTATATCGTATTTTCAATCATTGCCTTTATCGCCATCGTTGCGGTGGGAATGTTCATCCGCAGCAAGAAGGAAGGAAGCAAGAAGTTCAACGTCAAGGCTTTGGTCTTTTCTGCCATCTCCCTTGCCATCGCGTTTGTTCTTTCCTATGTTCAGCCCTACAAGCTTCCCTGGGGCGGATCGGTTACTCTTTTCAGCATGTTCTTCATCACACTGGTAGGCTACTGGTACGGACTTAAAGCCGGCCTCACTGTTGCCTTTGCTTACAGCATCCTGCAGTTCATTCAGAGCGGCGGTTCCTACATCCTTACACCTTTCCAGGTTTGCTGCGACTACTTCTTCGCTTTCACCGCACTCGGCCTCTCCGGTCTTTTCAAAGATAAAAAGAACGGCCTTGTTATCGGTTATATAGTAGGCATAGCTGTTCGCGGCCTTTTCCATGCCATCGGCGGTTATATCTACTGGATGGATTATATGCCCGAAGAATTCCCGAAGGCACTTGCATGGGCTTACCCCATCATTTACAACTACTCTTATATCGTTATCGAAGGTATCGTTACCGTGATCATAATTTCTCTTCCTACGGTTAAGAAGGCTCTTGCCCAGGTTAAGAAAATGGCAACGGAAGCTTAAAATTTTTCTTGACAAGTAAATATATCTGTGGTAAAAATGTACCAATATAACACTTTAAACCAATGAAGCGGAGATAACGGCAGTTACGACCTTACAGAGAGCCTGCGGTGCTGAGATGCAGGTGTGAAACGGATTGCCAAATGGACCGCGGAGGGCGCAGGGAAAAGAAAGCATATGCATTCTTAGTATTCTGCGACGTGGGAGGCACACGTTATAAAGCCGGGGATATGATGGTATCCTGCTAAGAGCACGTACATCGTGAACACGAGGTGGCACCGCGGATAAAGAATTCATTCGTCCTCAACAGAAAGATCATCTTTCTGTTGAGGATTTTTTATATGCATACGGAGGTACACATGAACGTTTTACCCAAATACGAAGAAGTACTTAAGATCGCTAAAACCGGCGAATACAAGGTTCTTCCCTTAAGCACCGAGATACTTTCGGATTTTACCACTCCCATTGAAGTGATAAAGATCCTTAAAAATGTTTCCACCCACACCTACATGCTGGAATCCGCTGCCGCCAATGAAAAGTGGGGCAGATACACATTTCTGGGTTTTGATCCCAAGCTCAACATCACCTGTGTGGACGGGGAGATCACCGTGGGAAATCTTAAGTTTAAGACCGATAACCCTTCGGACTACCTAAGAAAGATCCTGGCAGACTACAAAAGCCCACGCTTCGATCATCTCCCTTCCTTCAGCGGTGGACTGGTGGGTTACTTCTCCTACGACTTCCTCTCCTACAGCGAGCCCTCCGTAAAATGCCCCGTGAAGGACACAGAGAATTTTAAGGACATCGATCTGATGCTCTTCGATAAGGTCATAGCTTTTGACAACCTGCGGCAAAAGATCATCCTTATCGTAAACATGGAGCTGGATGATTGCGAGACCGGTTACAACAAAGCCGTAATGGAACTGGAGCAGCTGGTTCACCTGTTAAAGACCGGTAAAAAGAAGGAAGAGCCGGGCGGAAAGCTGCTGGGTGAAGTAACAGCTCTCTTTGAGAAAAACGAATTTTGCGATATGGTAGCCAAGGCAAAGCATTACATTAAGGAAGGCGATATCTTCCAGATCGTGCTCTCCAACCGCCTTGCCGCCCCCTTTGAAGGCAGCCTCCTTAACACCTACAGAGTGCTCCGTACCATAAACCCCTCTCCTTACATGTTCTACTTCTCAGATACCGATGTAGAAGTGGCGGGGGCTTCTCCCGAAACCCTGGTTAAGCTGGAGAACGGAGTCCTTCACACCTTCCCGCTGGCGGGCACACGTCCCAGAGGAAAGACTCCCGATGAGGATAAGGCCCTGGAGGAGGAGCTTTTGCAGGACGAGAAAGAGCTGGCCGAACACAATATGCTGGTGGATCTGGGAAGAAACGATCTGGGCAAGATCAGCCGTTTCGGAAGCGTAAAGGTGGAAAAACTTCATTCCATAGAGCGTTATTCCCATGTAATGCACATCGGATCCACGGTTGCGGGCGTGATAAGAGACAATAAGGATGCACTGGATGCCATAGAAGCCGTCCTTCCCGCAGGTACTCTCTCCGGCGCTCCCAAGATCCGTGCCTGCCAGCTGATAGGCGAGCTGGAAAGGAACAAGCGAGGCATCTACGGAGGAGCCATCGGCTATATAGATTTCACCGGAAACATGGACACGTGCATAGCTATACGCATCGCCTATAAGAAGAACGGCCAGGTCTTTGTAAGAAGCGGCGCAGGTATCGTGTACGACTCCGTTCCCGAAAAAGAATACGAAGAATGTCTGAATAAAGCCAAAGCATCTTTAAGAGCACTGGAAATAGCCGATACGGAGGAATGCTTATGATCCTGCTGATAGATAATTACGACAGTTTTTCATATAACCTGTACCAGTTTGTGGGTGAGATAAACCCCGATATAAAAGTGATCAGAAATGATGAGATGACGGTTAAGGAGATCGAAGCCCTAAAGCCGGAAAAGATCATCGTTTCCCCCGGTCCCGGAAGACCCGAGGATGCAGGCATCATAGTGGAGGCGATCAAAGAACTGGGTCCCAGGATCCCCCTTTTGGGAGTTTGCCTCGGCCATCAGGCCATCACTCTTGCTTTCGGAGGAGTGGTCACATATGCCTCAAAGCTCATGCACGGAAAACAGTCTGAAGTAAAACTTGATATCACCTCAAAGATATTTGAGGGTTGTTCGGAGGAGACCACCGTGGCCCGGTACCACTCTCTTGCCGCAGACCCGAACAAAATGCCGGAATGCCTTAAGATCACCGCACTTACAAAGGATGGTGAGATCATGGCGGTACAACACAGGGAATACCCCGTTTACGGGTTGCAGTTCCATCCCGAGTCCATCATGACTCCGGAAGGAAAGAAAATGATAAAAAATTTTGTTGAAATGTAGAAAAGGAGAACAACCATGATCAAAGAAGCCATTATGAAGATCGTAAACAAGGAAGATTTAAGCTACGACGAAGCATATGCGGTAATGAACGAGATAATGAGCGGTGAAACCAGCGCCACCCAGAATGCGGCCTTTCTTGCCGCCCTTTCCACCAAGAGCGCAAAGGCAGAGACCACAGACGAGATCGCAGGCTGCGCCGCTGCCATGAGAGATCATGCCACCACCGTTGACACAGGAATGGAGGTATTTGAGATCGTAGGTACAGGCGGAGATCATGCCGGAAGCTTTAATATTTCCACCACCTCCGCCCTTGTAGCCGCAGCAGGCGGTGTAAAAGTGGCAAAACACGGTAACAGAGCCGCCTCTTCCAAGAGCGGTACCGCGGATTGCCTGGAAGCTCTGGGAGTAAACATTAACCAGAGTCCAGAACTTTGCAAGAAACTCCTTAAGGAAGCAGGCATGTGCTTCTTCTTCGCCCAGAAGTATCACACCTCAATGAAGTATGTCGGCGCCATCCGTAAGGAACTGGGTGTACGTACCGTGTTCAATATCCTGGGACCTCTTACAAACCCCGGTAAACCCACCATGCAGCTTCTTGGGGTTTATGATGAGTATCTGGTGGAGCCTCTTGCAAGAGTTCTTATAAATCTGGGAGTAAGAAGAGGTATGGTAGTTTACGGCAAAGATAAGCTGGATGAGATCTCCATGAGTGCTCCCACAGCCATCTGCGAGATCAAAGACGGCTGGTACAGATCTTTCACCATTACCCCCGAAGAATTCGGTTTTGAAAGATGCACCAAAGATGATCTTAAGGGCGGAACCCCCGAGGAAAACGCAGAGATCACCAGAGGCATCTTAAAGGGTGAAAAAGGTCACAAGAGAAACGCCGTTCTTCTTAACGCAGGTGCTTCCCTCTATATCGCAGGCAAAGCAGACAGTTTTGAAGCAGGTGTAAAGCTTGCGGCCGAGCTCATCGATTCCGGAAAAGCCTATGAAACCCTGGAAAAAGTCATTAAAGTAAGTAATGAGGAATAAACATGAACATTCTTGAGGAACTTGCCCAAAGCGCCCTTAAAAGAGTTGAAGCCGCCAAGGCAAAAATATCGGAGGAAGAGATCAAAAGCATGGCTTTTTCTCTTCCCAAGGGAGATTTTTCCTTTGAAAAGGCTTTAAAAAAGCCGGGTCTGTCCTTTATCTGCGAATGCAAAAAGGCTTCTCCTTCAAAGGGAATTATAGCCCCTGACTTTCCTTATCTTAAGATAGCCCTGGAATATGAAGAAGCCGGCGCGGACTGCATTTCGGTACTTACCGAGCCCACCCGCTTTTTAGGCTCAGAAGAATATCTCAGAGAGATAGCAGGTGCAGTAAAGATCCCCTGCTTAAGAAAGGATTTTACCGTAGATCCTTACATGATATATGAAGCAAAGGTGCTGGGTGCCTCCGCTGTACTTCTCATCTGCTCCATTTTGCCTCCCGAAAAGGTAAAGGAATATATCAGGATCTGTGACAGCCTCGGACTTTCGGCTCTTGTTGAAGCCCATGACGAAAAGGAGGTTAAGGATGCCCTTGTGGCCGGAGCAAGGATTGTAGGCGTGAACAACCGAAACCTCAAGGATTTCTCGGTGAACACCAAAAACAGCGAGGATCTTAAGAAGCTGGTGCCGGACAACATCATCTTCGTTTCCGAAAGCGGCATCAGGTCCAGGGCGGATGTAATAAAGGCAGAGCTGACGGGAGCAGACGCAGTGCTGGTGGGAGAAGCCCTCATGCGTTCTCCCGACAAAAAAGCCGCTTTGAAGCTGCTCCGCTCAGGCTTTCCAAACGGAGGCGAAAATGAATAAGATAAAAATGTGCGGTCTGTCCCGCATCGAAGACATAGAAGCCGCAAACGCTATCAAGCCGGATTACATAGGCTTTGTCTTTGCCAAAAAGAGCCGCCGCTACATTTCCTATGAAAAGGCTGCGGAACTAAAGAAATTACTGGATCCCGGGATCAAGGCCGTGGGCGTTTTCACCGATCCCACCATCTCCGATATTGAAGAGCTGGTTCAAAAACGGATCGTAGACCTGGTACAGCTCCACGGCACAGAGAGCGAATCCTTCACAAAGGCCGTAAAGACCATATGCAAATGCCCCGTCATCAGGACATATAAAATCGCAACCAAAGAAGATGTCACAGCCGCCGAAAACAGCTGTGCAGACTATATCCTTCTGGATTCCGGCGCAGGTACCGGTAAGGTCTTTGACTGGGAGCTCCTAAAGGACATCCGCAGACCCTACTTTCTCGCGGGAGGTCTCAATCCCGAAAACGTAAGATCTGCAGTGGAAAAGCTGGATCCCTTCTGTGTGGATGTGAGTTCCGGTATAGAAACCAACGGTAAAAAAGATAAAAATAAGATGGAAGCTTTCTCAAAAGCTGTCGGAAAGGAAGAACAATGACAAATCCAAACGGACGCTTCGGGATACACGGAGGACAATATATCCCCGAAACCCTAATGAACGCAGTGATCGAACTGGAAGAAGCATATAATAAATATAAGGTCGATCCCGAGTTCAACAAGGAACTTAATACCCTCCTGAATGAATATGCAGGAAGGCCCTCCAGACTCTATTACGCCGAAAAGATGACAAAGGATCTGGGCGGAGCAAAGATCTATTTAAAAAGAGAAGATCTGAATCACACCGGAGCCCACAAGATCAATAATGTATTGGGCCAGGCCCTTTTGGCAAAGAAAATGGGAAAGACCAGGCTCATCGCAGAGACCGGCGCAGGCCAGCACGGAGTGGCAGCAGCTACAGCCGCAGCTCTTATGGGCATGGAGTGCGTTGTCTTCATGGGTGAAGAGGACACGATCCGCCAGGCTTTAAATGTTTACAGAATGCGCCTTCTGGGTGCGGAAGTGATCCCCGTAAAGACAGGAACCGCCACTCTTAAGGATGCGGTTTCGGAAGCCATGAGAGAATGGACCTCCAGGATCGCAGATACCCACTACTGTCTCGGTTCCGTAATGGGTCCTCATCCTTTTCCCACTATCGTAAGAGATTTCCAGGCAGTTATCTCCAAAGAGATAAAGTCACAGATCCTTGAAAAGGAAGGACGTCTTCCCGATGCCGTGATCGCCTGTGTGGGCGGCGGTTCCAATGCCATAGGAAGCTTCTATGATTTTATCCCCGACGAAGGAGTCCGTCTGATAGGATGCGAAGCCGCAGGAAGAGGCATAGATACCTTCGAGACCGCAGCCACCATTTCCACCGGAAGGCTCGGTATCTTCCACGGTATGAAATCCTATTTCTGCCAGGACAAATACGGTCAGATTGCTCCCGTTTATTCCATATCCGCAGGCCTTGACTATCCCGGCGTAGGCCCCGAGCACGCCCATCTTCACGATATAGGACGTGCGGAGTATGTTCCCGTTACGGACGAGGAAGCAGTCTGCGCTTTTGAATATCTTGCAAAGACCGAGGGAATAATCCCTGCCATAGAGTCGGCCCATGCGGTGGCTCATGCCATTAAGCTGGCTCCCACCCTTTCCAAGGACACGATCATCGTGATCACCATTTCCGGGCGCGGAGACAAGGACTGTGCAGCCATCGCCCGTTACAGAGGGGAGGATATCCATGAATAAGATAAGTAAAGCATTTGAAAAAGGAAAGGCCTTTATTCCCTTTATAACCTGCGGAGATCCGGATCTTGAGACCACAGCAGCCGTTGTGCGCGAAATGGCAGCAAAGGGTGCGGATCTTATAGAACTGGGCATACCTTTTTCCGACCCCACAGCTGAAGGCCCCGTTATCCAGAATGCAAACCTC
>JAFSWD010000147.1 GCA_017444675.1 Lachnospiraceae bacterium | reverse complement strand
GTTCAAAAAATGAACCCCTAACCCCGTCCCCAAGGGCTCAAAAAAGGGAGAATCTATAGCTTCTCCCTTTAATTTTTTACAGATATTTTGAAAGTATCATACACAGCTTCTCAAATTCAATGGGCTTGGACAGATGCTCATTCATCCCTGCCTCCTTTGCGTCATTTATATCCGATACAAAGGCATTGGCCGTTAAAGCGATGATCGGAACACTCTTGGCATCTTTACGTTTCATCCTGCGTATGATCTTAGTGGCTTCATAACCGTCCATGATGGGCATCTGTATGTCCATAAAGATCGCGTCGAAATAATCCTTTTCGGAGCCCTCGAAAACACAGACCGCTTCCTGTCCGTCACAGGCTCTTTCCACTTCCATGCCGGTCATTTTAAGTATCTCCTCGGCTATTTCCGCATTGAGGTCGTTATCTTCTACAAGCAATGCTCTCTTACCGGTAAAATCCTCCTTTACGGTGCTGTCCTCATCACTGTTCTCTTCGCTGTCATCCATATTTTCATCAGCGATAAGAAGATTCAGCCTGACAGTTACAACAGTACCTTTTCCCACTTCCGAATCGACAAAGATCTCACCGCCCATCATGTTGATGATGTTCTTGGTTATGACCATTCCCAACCCCACTCCGTTATCCAGGGTAAGTTTCTTCTCCCTTTTGACTGCAAAGGGCTCAAAGATATGTTTCTTTATCTCCTCATCTATGCCGACTCCGTTATCTGCGAAAGTGATCTCATATCTGGCAACTCCGTTTCCGTCTTCTCTTTCATTAACGGTTACGGTCACCTCTCCGTTTTGAGGTGTGAATTTTAAAGAATTAGATACAAGATTTGTAAATATCTGCTCAATCCTGGTGGGATCTCCCACCACATTTGTATTTACAAGACCATTCTTTTCCAGTGTAAATTTCACCTTCTTGGCCTTGGCCGAATCCCGGGTCATGGCTTCAAAGTTATCCAGAAAGTCGATAAAGTTAAAATCGCAGACATTAAGCTCTGCTTTTCCTTCCTCTATCTTTTCGATATCCAGAACTTCATTTACTATGGACAGTACATACTTTCCCGCTTCCTTGATCTTTTCAAGATCGTAATTCAGCTTTTCCGTATCTTTAATATGAGCCCGGGCCAAAGCCACGAGCCCCATAATGGAGTTTATGGGATTACGGATATCATAGCTCATTCCCGTAAGCAATGCTGTTTTGGATTCATTTTCCTTTATGGAAAGGTCATAGGATTTTTTGTAATCATCCAAAAGCTTCTTGGATTTTCTTTCCGATGTAACATCCCTTGCTATGCCAAGGATACCTATAATACTTCTGTTCTTGTTTATAATGGGGTACTTTGAAGTGGACAGGGTGCACTTCATGCTCCTGCCTGTGATCTTTCCTTCTTCAAGCGAATCAATGATCGGTTCACCGGTGGTGATAACCTTATAGTCCCCTTCTCTTAAAACATTTCCTATATTCTCATTCCGGGTTAATTCTATGGCATCAAGCCCTACTATCTCATCCCCTCCGGAATATCCGAAAAGCCTGGCGAAGCTGTCCGATGCAGCAACATAAACTGAGTTCAGGTCTTTAATAAATACATAGTCCTGAGAATTATCAAGAAAGGAATCCAAAGCACTATTCAGTTCTTCATTACTGTTTCTGAAGTTCTTCATTTCAGCCTCCCAAAAAAGATAGATTAATTTTAACCCCAAAATTCTTTAAAAACAATAGATTTTTTCTAAATGCGCAAAAAATTCCGTCAAGAAATAAAGTTTTTATTAAAATTCAATCATTTACACACAAGTTTCTTACTATATTTGGTAGGTTCAGTCATAAAAAAACCGGTCCTAAGACCGGTCAAAAATGTTTTAATTCTTTTTCTCAATGTATTTCTGAGCCACAAGAAGTTCTGCGGAAAGAATAGCTCCTCCTGCCGCGCCTCTCTTTGTGTTATGAGAAAGCCCCACGAACTTCCAGTCGTAAACCTTATCCTCACGAAGACGACCCGCAAATACTCCCATTCCTTTTTCGGAATCACGGTCCAGCTTAGCCTGAGGACGATCATCCTCCTCAAAGTAGGTGATAAACTGCTTAGGTGCCGAAGGAAGATCCAGCTCCTGAGGAAGTCCCTTGAAGTTCTTCCATCTTTCAAGGATCTGCTCCTTGGTGGGCTTCCTCTTGAAGCTTACAAATACAGCTGCTGTATGTCCGTCGGAAACCGGAACACGGATGCACTGTGTGGTGATAACGGGTGATTCAGCCTTAACGATCTGACCGTTTTCTACCTTTCCCCAGATCCTTAAAGGCTCCTGCTCACTCTTTTCTTCCTCACCGCCGATGTAGGGAATAACATTGTCCACCATCTCGGGCCAGTCCTTAAAGGTCTTTCCAGCACCGGAAATAGCCTGGTAAGTGGTAGCCACAACAACTGTGGGCTCAAATTCCTTAAGGGCGTGTAACATAGGTGTATAGCTCTGGATCGAGCAGTTGGGCTTAACAACAACGAAGCCTTTCTTTGTGCCAAGTCTCTTCTTCTGGCTCTCAAGTACTGCAAAATGCTCGGGATTGAGTTCGGGAACTACCATGGGAACGTCGGGAGTCCAGCGATGAGCGGAGTTGTTGGAAACAACGGGAGTTTCCGTCTTTGCATATGCTTCCTCAATGGCCTTGATCTCATCCTTGGTCATATCAACTGCGCTGAATACGAAATCAACAAGTGAAGCAACCTTCTCAACTTCTTTAACATTGAGAACAGTCAATTTTCTCACTCCTTCAGGCATAGGGGTAGTCATCTTCCAACGATCTCCCACAGCCTCTTCATAACTCTTTCCGGCACTTCTGGGGCTGGCAGCAACAGCAACCACCTCAAACCAGGGATGGTTTTCAAGCAATGAGATGAATCTCTGTCCAACCATTCCCGTAGCGCCGAGAATACCGACTTTAAACTTTTCCATAGAAATCTCCTTTTCTTAGCTGTTCATGCAAATCTTGTCGTACTTGCAGCTAAATTATTGCTTTATCGTATTAATGCGTGACATTGTAGCACAACCGATAATTCATTGCAAGTAGTAATTCAATAATTTTTCAAGTTCGTCATAGCTCTCGACAAAATTCACGCTGTCCCTGACTTTGGAGGCTCCGGAAAACCCTGCCATATACCATGCCACATGCTTTCGCATCTCTCTGATGCCGATATATTCACCCTTAAGATCTATTTCCATCCGGGCATGTCTTAAAGCCATATGTATCCTGTCATTTATTGTGGGCTCCGGTAAAAGCTTACCTGTTTCAAGATATACATTTATCCTGTTAAATATCCATGGATTGCCCTGGCAGCCTCTTGCCACCATGACTCCGTCCACTCCGGTCTCTTCCAGCATACGCTTGGCGTCCTCCGGCTTATATATATCACCGTTTCCTATGACCGGTATCTTCACCGCGTCTTTAACTTTTTTAATGCAGTCCCAGTCTGCTTTTCCGTAATAATAATCTTCCCTGTTCCTGCCGTGAACCGCAACCAGACGTGCTCCGCCTTCTTCTGCGGCCAAAGCGCATTCCACTGCATTCTCAAGGGTCTCGTCAAAACCCTTTCTTATCTTTACGCTTACCGGCTTTTTTGTACTTGTGGATGCAGCTCTCACCATTTCCTCTATCAGACGTGGATTTTTCATAAGTGCGGCGCCTTCACCATTATTAACCACCTTGGGAACCGGGCAGCCCATATTTATATCTATGATATCGCATTTACATCCCATTTCATCCAGCATGGCAACTGCTTTACCCATAACATCCGGCTCACAGCCGAACAGCTGTAATGAAACAGGTTTTTCTTCATCGGCGATCTGTAAAAGTTCTTCGGTGTTTTTATTGCGGTAAGTGATTGCCTTGGCACTCACCATCTCCGTATAAAGAAGATCGGCACCGTTTTCTTTGCACAATAATCTGAAGGCCATGTCCGTTATGCCGGCCATGGGCCCCAGTACAACACCTTTAACTTTTAAATTTCCGATCTCGATCATTTTTTCGTCTTAAGATAGATCAGCCATAATCCCTTCATGGTCAGGTCCCTGTCATAAGTATCTATGGCATCGCAGTTCTCGGAAATAAGTCTTCCCAAGCCGCCTGTAGCCACAACCTTAAGGTTCTTATAGCCCGATTCTTCTTTTACCTTTCTTATAATATATTCTGTCTGTCCTATACAGCCATATACCAATCCCGCCTGCATACTTGTTACCGTATCCTTGGCAAGTATTGAGGGCGGAAGTTCTATCTCTATCTCCGGCAGCTTTGCCGTGTCATTCCACAGGGCATTTGCCGATATCCTTATACCCGGGCTGGTTATTCCTGCTGTAAATGTTCCGTTATCCGTGATCAGATCATAGGTGGTGGCGGTTCCGAAATCACAGACGATAACAGGTCCGCCGTAAAGCTCGTAAGCTCCCACCGCATCCACTATCCTGTCTGCTCCGATCTCCTTGGGATTGGCAGTTTTTATCATCAGTCCCGTCTTTGTACCCTCTCCCACTATGATAGGTTTTTTATTCAGATATTTAACAATACCGTTTACGAGCGAATGCATTACCGCCGGAACTACCGAAGCAATGATGACATCCTCTATATTCCCGATATTGATGTCTCCGTTCTTTAAAAACTCGGATATCAGTATTCCGAATTCATCGGATGTCCTTTGCATCTTGGTGGTTATCCTGAAGGAAGTGACAACCTTCATATCTTCCATTATAGCACATGTTATGTTTGTATTTCCAACATCAACGGCAAAGATCATATATGCCTCCCCTTGTTTTACCGATCGATCATGTCTTCAGATGATACCCATGCTTAAAAAAATAATGAGAATGAACACGATAACGATCCCAAAAAATATCATGGACATTCCCATGGTCTTTTTTTCCTTGTTTCTGTAAAAAGTAAAACCGTTAAGAATGTTCATTAAAGCCCCCAGCACGATGACAAGACATATGCTGAAGGTAGTACCCGTAAAAGAAAAAACCAAAAGGGCAACCACCATAAGGATGCCCATAATGATATTCAAAACTTCTGTTATTAAGCCTTTGTCTTTAATAAATCTGTTAAATCTCTTAAACATGATCCTTTAAGCTCCGAGAGTTGCGGCCATCACTGCTTTAATGGTATGCATTCTGTTCTCGGCTTCATCAAAGACAACGGACTGTGAGGATTCAAATACGGCATCCTCCACTTCAAGCTCGCTGAAATTGAACCTCTCTCCCATCTCCTTACCGATCTCTGTCTTAAGATCGTGGAAAGCGGGAAGACAATGCATGAAGATGGCAGTGCTCTTGGCATTCTTCATAATGTCCTTGGTCACCTTATAAGGTGTAAGTTCCTTGATCCTCTCTTCCCAGATCTCATCGGGCTCTCCCATGGATACCCATACATCGGTATAGATGATGTCCGCATCCTTTGTGCCCTCGACGGGATCTTCCGTAAGAGTAATTGTGCTGCCGCTGCTCTTTGCAAACTTCCTGCATTTTTCGGTAAGTTCCCGATCGGGGAAATACTTCCCGGGTGCACAGGCTACGAAATCAAGCCCCAGCTTGGCACATACCACCATAAGTGAATTACCTGTATTATAACGCGCATCTCCCATATAAACAAGTTTCTTTCCCTTAAGAGATCCCAGATGCTCCCTGATGGTCAGCATGTCTGCCAACATCTGGGTGGGATGAAACTCGTTGGTAAGACCGTTCCATACGGGTACTCCGGCATATCTGGCCAGTTCTTCCACGATCTCCTGTCCGAAGCCACGATATTCGATACCGTCAAACATTCTTCCAAGCACACGGGCTGTGTCCGCGATGCTCTCCTTCTTTCCGATCTGTGAACTCTTGGGGTCAAGGTAAGTAGCATTCATACCCAGATCATGAGCTGCAACTTCAAAGGCGCAACGGGTTCTGGTGGATGTCTTCTCAAAGATGAGAGCCACATTCTTCCCCTTAAGAGTATCATGCATGATCCCCTTCTTCTTCTTATCCTTGTAATCTGCCGCAAGATTGATCAGCGCAAGTATCTCCTCCGCCGAAAAATCCATGAGCTTAAGGAATGACCTACCTTTAAATTCTTCCGTAACTGACATTTTTCCCTCCTTTAATAAATGATCATTTAGTAAATGATCCCATCTTTTGCTTTAATTGTGATCGTCCTCTCAAACTCCGTGGTATCCGTAAAGTAAACGGTAAAACACTGTGAGCTTCTTCCCTCGCTCCCGAATTTTCCGGCAACAAAGTCATGGTCATAAAATCCCGGGCCCACTTCAATGGCGTAGTCTCCGCGGGTGGCTGTTACCATGCCGTCTTTTACGATCATACATTCTCCCGCAAGGCCTTCAACGTTAAAATGATCGCTGACAATTTCAGCTCCCGCATCAAAGGCCAATTCCAGGCGAAGAGGCGCTCTGTCAACACCATAAGTCTTTATCCTGACTTCAAGTCCGTCCTCGATCTCTTTGATCTTTACATCAAAGTTCAGATCCGGGCTTGTGATCTTCGTTCTGGTATTCGCATTATCCATCTTCCACCAGTCGGAAGTTCCGCGATACTCACCAAAGGGAAGATAGAACCAGCCCCTCATGGTCTGATGCAAGGCATATGTTCCGTCGACCTTTTCAATGCTCTCACTCTTAAAAGCTCTGTGCTCGCAGAAGCTGGCACCCAGTTTAAGGCCGAGACAAAGATCTCCGTTCTGGAACCATACGAAATTGGAAGCATTATTGATAATGGTGTAGGACCAGTTGTTCTTCCTTCTTCTTACTATACCCGATTCTTTGTAAAATGCATCATATTCTTTTTCATAGCCCGACTCTTCACACTCCAGATCGATGAGTTCCGGATGAAGCATATAATTGATCAGATACTCAGGGAAGTGTTTTTTGGACTCACAGAGATCCATGATAAAATTAGCTGCCTTTAAAAACTTCTTGTTGTTTCTCTTGTAACCCATATAGAGATATTCAAAATAATAATCTCTGGGATAGACCTTCACTCCTCTGTCCTGACGGGTTGAATTGTTTGTAAAGATGGAATCGTCGGGCTCCAGATAGGTCAGCATCATGTTGAGATTTCTTTCGGCGCAATCTATGTATTTTTCATCCTCCAGGACCTCACCCATGGTGATCATGGCATCATTGTTTATACGGTTATAATTTCCTGCGGAACGCTCGGAGTATTCACCTTCCGAAGTGCAGTCTATACCTTCTGCCAGATATTTTTCAGCCTGTGTCTTGTATTTCTCCTCTCCGAATATCTTCCAGCACTCCAGGAGATTTGAAGCAATGGCCCAACGGTGATTGGGTGTATGGAATCCGCTTCCGGTCATACCGTCAGCACCGCCCTTAACGATCTCTCCCACTTTCTTTGTAAAAAGCTCAGCATCGGGAGCATCCGGATTTTTTAGCAGGTATTTGTAAAATACAAGCATCCTCTTTACGCAGAAAGCTGTGTCCGGTCCGGAAAAGAAATTGCAATCCACCAGATCAAAGGTTCCATCGGGTCGCTGTTCTCTTCTGATATAATCAAGGCCTCTTAAGATCGCCTCTCTGATACTCTCATCCTTATAAAGAGATGATCCGGGATTCATATATACCGCAGCCAGATTTGTAACTCTGTAGATTGCAAACTTGGGCTGGATAACGTTCTTCCCGTCCGGAAAGCCTCCGTCTTTAACCGAGGTTTTGTCCTTTACCTGAAATCTTAAGGACCTTATTGCTCTTTTTTCAGCATCCTTTATAAGTAATTCATAATGTTTGCGCATATGCTTCGCCTTTCAGACATAATGATAAATTTGATCTTTTAAAAGTTAACAATAACAGCACAAAAACTTATCATTAACTTACCAAATAGCCATAGAGGGATTTTAGCATAATAAAGTCGTCATCTCAATATCAAAAATATAAAAAAGTTGTATTATTTCAAGAATTATTGTAAAATAAGGTAATAGGGGATTATTTGCAGCTGTGAGGTGGAATATGACGATATCGGATTTTACGAAAGGCCAACAGGTAAAACTTGATATTCGTGCTAACAATGTAAAAGGCAGTTTTGATGCTACTGTTGCCTTAATTCACAAAAACATACTTCTTCTCGAACCCATTATTGTTGAAGGTAAACTGGTCGGTTTTCCGCAGGGATATTATGCCGAACTGACAGTTATCGTCAAAGATATCTGCTATGTATGGAGCAACATCCAAATACAGGCGGTATCCTTTAAGGGGCGTCATTTTCATGCCATAGAGCTTTTTGGCGATGCGGAAGTAAGAAACCGAAGGAACAATTTCCGTGTTCCCATCGGTGAGATCATGAATGTTGTCTATTTCACCGAATCCGGTCCCAAGCCCCATCATGCAATGATAAAAGATATCAGCGAAACAGGCTTTGCCTTTATCTCAAAGGAACAATTCGATACAGGAAGAATGGTCCGCTTAAACGTGCTCTTGCCTGACAAAACACCCTTGGCACTGAGCGCTAAGATCGTCAGAAGCCAGCCTATGCAGAGAGATAAGGACACCCTTTACGGTTGCCGTTTCTCCGATAAGAATCCCAAACTGGCAGGCTTCCTCATGCAACTCCAGCGTGATAAACAAAAGAAAAAGACCGGGCTCGGCTCCTTCTACGGAACAAGGCATTAAAACTGGCTGTAATACAATTCGCTGTAAAAGCCCTTCTTTGCCATAAGTTCTTCGTGGTTACCCATTTCAACCACATTTCCGCTTTTCATTACAAGAATAACGTCCGCGGTCTGTATGGTGGACAGTCTGTGAGCAACCACAAAACTGGTCCTTCCTTCCATCATGGTATTGAAAGCCTTTTGGATCTTGATCTCGGTTCTTGTATCTATAGATGATGTAGCCTCGTCCAGTATCAATATGGGCGGGGTTTTTAACATAACTCTCGCTATACAGATAAGCTGTTTCTGTCCCTGGGACAATTCGTCTCCGTTTTCGCTTAAAACGGTATCGAAACCTGCGGGCAGTCTTTTTATGAAGCTTAAAGCATGAGCTTTTCTTGCTGCTTCTTCTATCTCCGCATCTGTAGCCTCCGGAGAATTTAAGGCTATATTCTCCTTCACCGTTCCGTGTCTTAACCAGGTGTCCTGCAGAACCATGGCCACATTGTTTCTAAGCTGTTCTCTGGACATATCCCTGATATCCCGGCCTCTTAGTTTTATGCTTCCCTCATTAACATCATAAAATCTCATGAGCAGATTTATAAGTGTGGTCTTACCGCATCCCGTAGGTCCTACGATTGCTATCTTCTGTCCTTCCTTAACTTTAAGGTTAAAGTGTTGGATCAAAGGCTTTTCGGGTACATAGGAAAAGCTTACATCCTCGATGCTGACGATATGATCATCATTCTTTGCATCCTTTTGTTCCTCAGATGAGACCTCTTCCAGTTCCTTTTCCTCCAGGAACTCAAATACTCTTGCCGCACATGCAAAGGCGTTCTGAAATTCTGTTATAACACCTGATATCTCATTAAAGGGCTTGGTGTACTTTCCGGCATATGCAAGAAATGCGGAAAGCTGACCGATGGAAATACCTCCGTTAACCGCCGCAATTGCTCCGAAAACACCTACGCCTGCATAAACCAGGCTGTTAACAAATCTTGTGCAGGGATTTACAAGTGAGGAATAAAAGATGGCTCTTAAAGAATACTTTGCCATCCTCTCATTTATCTCATCAAACTTCTGCTGTTCCGTCTCTGCCATACCGTAAGCGTTTACGGCTTTCTGATTCTCAATGTTTTCATTTATAAAGGCAGTCTGCTCACCTCTGGTACCGGACTGCTTTTTAAACATGGAATAGCTGCGTTTTGCTATAAATGCGGAAACAAAGAGAGAAACGGGAGTAACCACGACTACGACCAAAGTGATGAGCACGTTTAATCTAAGCATAAAGAAAAGAGTGACCACTATGGTAAGGACTCCGGTAAAAAGGTTTGTAAAACCCATGAGAAGCCCGTCCGAAACCTGCTCGATATCGTTGGTCATCCGGCTTAAAATGTCACCGCGAGCATGAGAATCAAAATATCCCACAGGCAGCCTGTTCATTTTTGCAAAAGCATCATTTCTGATGTCCAGACCCACACGGTAAGCCGTTCTGTTATTGCATACGCTTAAAAGCCACTGAGCGATCGCTGCGATCAGAATACACAGGCCCATTTTAACAAGCAGCGATGTAACAGAAGCCATATCCGTCTTCCCGTTATCCAGACACATATCGATAACATCCCCCGTAAGTACGGGAATGTAAAGGGTGAGCACCACCCAGAGTGCGGCCAGCAAAACAGAAAGCATTACAAAAGGTAAATGCTTCTTTATATAAGAAAAAAGTTTTTTCGTTGTCTTTTTGTTATTGTTCTTTTGTACAGCTTTCATAGATTTCCTTGTATACAGAATTGTTTTTAAGAAGCTCCTCGTGAGTTCCTATACCGGCCATTTTACCATCTTCAAGCACTATGATCTTATCTGCGTGAAGAACGGATGCGGTACGCTGCGAAACAATAAAGACCGTCATATCCTTAAGTTCCTTAACAGCTTCTCTTAAACGTCTGTCCGTTGCATAGTCAAGCGCCGAGGAAGAGTCGTCCAAAACCAGTATCTCGGGCTTTCTGACCAGTGCTCTTGCTATCATGAGCCTCTGCTTCTGTCCTCCGGAAAGGTTGGTTCCTTTTTCGGATACCTTTTCATTTAATCCGCCGGATTTTTCCATAACAAAGTCCAGCCCCTGAGATATCCTTAAGGCTTCCTTCACATCTTCTTCCGTGGCACCGGGCGCTCCGAAGGCCACATTCTCAAATATGGTGCCTTTAAACATGTAGTAATGCTGGAAACAAAAGCCCACTTTTTTTTTAAGTTCCGAAAGCTCGTAAGTGTTTACGTTTTTTCCGTTCACCAATACTTCGCCTTTGGCTGCGGGATAAAATCCGGGGATAAGGCTTACAAGCGTGGTCTTGCCACTGCCGGTACTGCCAATGATACCTATGGTCTCTCCCTTTTTAGCCGTAAAGGATATATCTTCCAGAGAGTAGTCTCCCGCTCCCGCATATTTCATATATACATTTTTAAATTCAACGCTTTTCACCGATCTCAAAAACCTCACTGATCCTGTTCGCCGAAGCCAGAGACTTCGTAAGTAATATGATAAGGTCTGCCAGCTTTATAAGCTCAACCAATATCTGGGACATATAGTTTACTATGGCGATCAGCTCACCCTTTGTAAGCTCACCCAGGTTGACCTCCACCGCACCGCTGTATAAAATGGCGATAAGAGCGGCATTGACTATAATAAAGGTGAGGGGATTTAAAAGTGATGAAACCTTGGAAGAAAAAACAGCCTTTGAGGCATAGTCTTCCGTTTCACATTTAAATCTTTCCACTTCCTTCTTCTGCATATTAAAGGCTCTGATGACTCTAAGACCGTCAAGGTTTTCATTGGCGGTAAGAAGACTTTTATCGAGAGCCGCCTGAACCTTGGCATACAAAGGCACCGTTCCCAGCATGATACCGAAGACTATCACAGAAAGTAAAGGGATAGCCACACAGAAATAAAACGCACTCCCGGTATCAATGGTAAAGGCCATGATCGCAGCGCCAAACACGATGAAGGGGGATCTTAAGAACAACCGCAAAGTCATGTTTATTCCTGTCTGAAGCTTGTCCGCATCCGCCGTCATACGGTTAATAAGGGTCGCATTACCCACAGTATCCAGTTCCGAAAAACTCAGGGTCTGAATCTTCCTGAAAAGGGCTGATTTAAGATCCTTAGAAAATCCCACCGCTGTTTTTGCCGCAAAGAATTGGGCCGTTACCGACATGAGGAGTCCCGCAGCCCCCAATCCCACAAGGATGAGGCCGTGCTTAAGTATAAAGGACTTATCACCGTTTTCTATGCCCACGTCGATAATAGCGGTCATAACAAGGGGTACAAAAAGTTCCAGTACCGCTTCAAACATCTTGAAAAGCGGTGCCGGAATAGCTACTTTTACATAAGGTATAAAAAATCTCATTAACTTTCTCATAACGTGTATTATACGATCCGGCCGCTTGTTTGTAAAGGAAACCGGGCCTTTTTAAGCCAAATTTAATGTTTTATCCCAACCACTTGGTCATTACTTCTCTCAATCTGTTAAGATCCACGGGTTTTGCAATATGTTCGTTCATTCCTGAATTCTTCGCTTCCTGTACATCCGCCATAAAAGCATTTGCAGTCATGGCAATGATAGGTATGGTCTTGGCATCGTTAATAGGCAGGGCACGTATTGCCTTGGTTGCATCATAACCGTTCATTATGGGCATCTGGATGTCCATAAATATGATATCGTAATAATCGGAACCGCGATCCGAAACGATCTCTACAGCCTCTGCACCGTTGGAAACACATTCGGTCTCAACGCCGGTCATTTCCAAAAGTTCCTTGGCGATCTCCGTGTTAAGCTCATTATCTTCGACCAGAAGAGCTCTTCTTCCCACGAACCTGATCTCCTTAAAAGCCTTTATCTCCTGTTCTTTCTTCTCAGGCTTTTCGTCACCCAGCATCTGATGTAGAGCGCTGACCACCCTGGATTTAAAGAGAGGCTTTGAAATAAAAGCTTTGACCCCCAGTCTTCTGGCCTCTATCTCAATATCCGTCCAGTCATAGGCAAAGACGGCAAAAACAGGGGCTTTGTCACCCAGTTTTTCGTTTATTGCACGTATAGCCTTGAGGCCGTCAACTTCCGGCATTTTCCAGTCAACCAGTGCAAGTTTGAACGGATCTCCCTTTTCGGCTTCCGAAACCACAAGGTCTATAGCTTCTTTTCCGCCGTAGGCACTCTGAGATCTCATGCCTAAGTTTCTCAGCATGGAACTGTTGTTTTCGGCAGAAACCCGGTTGTCATCCGCCACAAGTATATGCAGATCATTAAAATTATTATTCTTTTCTTCTTCGCTTTCCTGTACCTTTAAGCAGAAGGTGGCTGTAAACTTGGTTCCCTTTCCAAGGGCGCTTTCCACCATGATATCGCCGTTCATCATATTGATGATGTTCTTTG
>JAFSWD010000146.1 GCA_017444675.1 Lachnospiraceae bacterium | reverse complement strand
GCCAAAGTCTTACAGTGTTTCTGATCTCTTCACGATCCGAACCCACCCGCTCGGGTCTTCCCCAGCCGAATCTTTCATAGGTCTTTTCAGGTCTTACCACATGCATATCCGGCCATTTTTTAAGAATATAGTCAACGGAGCCCTCATCCTCGTAAGGATCGAAGGTACAGGTGGAATATACCATCATACCGCCGGGGGCCAGCATGGGAACCACCGCATCTATGATCTCCAGCTGCAGCTTGTGATAATACTCGGTTCCGTACTGCTCCCAATTCTTCATGATTGCGGGACTCTTTCTGAACATTCCTTCTCCGCTGCAGGGTGCATCGATAAGTATCTTATTGAAATAGCCCGTAAAACGGTCTGTGAGTTTGCCCGGAGCTTCGGAAAGCACCACCGCGTTTTTAGTACCGAAGAGTTCTATGTTCTTAAGTAATGCCTTGGCTCTTGAATTACTTATGTCATTGGAAAACAGCACGCCCTTTCCCTTAAGCTTTGCGGCAAGTTCCGTGCTTTTTCCTCCGGGAGCCGCACAGATATCCAGCACCCTGTCTCCCGGCTCTACGGGAAGCATGTTTGCGGGAGTCATGGCAGAAGGCTCCTGAATGTAAAATAAACCCGCAAAATAATAGGGATGCTTTGCAGGCTGATCCGAAAGATTGTAATAATACCCGTTATCTATCCAGGGTACAGGACGAATATCAAAAGGAGCCATGTTCTCCCATTGCTCCTTATCCGTCTTCAGGCTGTTAAAACGAACGCCTCCGTAGCGAGGTTCATTGAATCCCGCGATGAAGGCGTTAAATTCCTCGCCCAAAATCTCTTTCATCTTGTTTTCAAATTTTTCAGGCAGTTTGTTCATATATTCATTTCTTTTCTTTTATGATCTTATTTTAAGCTTTGAGCTCTGTAGCCTTCCGCAATGGTATCCAGTTCATGACTGAATCTGTTTAAAGCGGAAAGGTCTCCGGTGGAATAGATATTGAAGAATTCGTCCTGGATCTGAACCACTTCCTTTTTGTTTGCCACCTTATAAAGATTCTGGATGTTATTAAGGATATCCGCCACCATTTCGGCTTTAACATTAAAGGATATCTGGGAATCCAGGATATCCTCTCTGATGGAGGACATCTCCCTGTCAAGGGTTACTATGGCATCTGCGGCCTTGTGCAGTCTGTCTGCTATGCTTTCGGGAAGGTTTTCCTTATACTTGTATTGAAGTGAATGCTCCACCGTGGCCCAGAAGTTCATGGCAAGAGTCCTGATCTGTATCTCCACGGGGATCTCTCTCGGTCCTCTGTCGGTCTCAACAGTGTAATAAACTATCATATGATAGCTTCTGTATCCGGAATCCTTGGTGTTTTTGACATAGTCCTTTTCATTCTTCACACGCATGTCGGATCTGAGTCTTATAAGTCTCACCACTTCATATATATCGTCTACGAACTGACAGGTGATCCTTATTCCCGCTATATCTCCGAGATTTTCCTCGAATTTTTCATAGGGTATGCCTTTTTTCTGGCATTTCTCCAATATGGAATATATGGTCTTTACTCTCCCGTCAACTCTTTCAATGGGAGAATACTGTCCGTTTTGGCGTTTTGCGCGTATCATGTGCTCAAATTTTACCACCAGTTCATCCACTGCCAATGAGTAGGGTTCAAGTATCTCTCTCCAAAGTTGTATTTCCATTACTATACCATCTCCTCATAATTTATATCATTTTTCGCCAGGAAGCTTTCCACTCCCGCGTCCCATTTTCTGTCCAATTCCTTATCAAGGGAAAAAGTGCTTCTGTAAACACCGGTAACTATCGATGCCGAGCCGTTCTTGTAAGTGAAGCCGAGACTAAGGGAAAACTCACCTTTTTCATTGTCTCCCGCTATACTTTTTTTAAGTTCCGATCCGGCCAGGAAAGAAAGTTGTATCAAAAGAGGAGTATGCTTTCCCCTGATAACTCCCAATACGTTTTCCTTTACATCACGCCAACAGGCATATCTTTCCGCGGCTAAACCGTCTCTTTCGCCCGAGTCAAAATAGTCTCCGTGAAATTCTCCGGAATAAACAAAATCCATAAAGGTCCTGACGGTTCCCTCCCTCAGGAGAAAATCATCAAAAGCTTCGCTCTTTAAAAGTTTCCCCATGAACTTGTTCATCTCCGTGATCTTTAGTTGTTTCAAATAATTCACCCCATTAATTTTATGATCACAAGCACAACGGCATAGCATACAGGATAAGCCGTATAGGTGATCAGTCTTATAAGCCCGCTTTTTCTTCCTTCCCTGCCGTTATACATCATAACAGGCACACAGCCCAGGACAGGAGCAAAAAGAAAGATGGAATTCGTCCGTCCCCAGGCCAGAATGTGAATGATCACCACACTTACCAGCTTAAAAAGACGGTTGTCACTGAAGAAATAAAAACCGGATATGAGAAGTACCGTTAATGTTCCCTGTTCAAATCGGGCAAAATGGGCTGCCATAGAAAAGCCCCAAATGGTCAGGACCGTTAATACCACATAGGGAATACTTCCCGCGGAAAACTTCCTTTTTATACATCTTTCGCAGATCACTACGGTTACTGAACCCAGTATCATAGCAAAGTAAAGATTGAAATGTGCGGAAAAAGCAGCCTTTATAAAAGCCTTAAAGCCGTTATCAAAAAGCACGCTTCCGAAGGACACGGCATCAAGAAGGAGCTCGGTAAACACAGCCGCTACCGTGAGCCTGGTAAAATACTGCCTTAAGTTCCTCGTCTTCATGGCCGCTTCCGCTGTCAAAAAACAGATCATGGGCATGGCCGTAAAGGTAAGGATATAACCCGTGATATAAAACCCTGCCCAGGGTCCTTCCGTAAAGCTGTCCCCCACTGCATGGGTGTATCCAAGTTGGATCAGCGATCTTCCGGCGATAAAAAGAACCAATGCCATGATCTTTATATGAAAAGCTGTAAATGAAATCTTATTTTCCTTTGACATCTCCGGTCTCCGCCCTGTTTTTCTTAAGGATCACTATGGTCCTTGGCCCCACGGATATCTCTTCCTCCGCATAAGACCTTTTCTCATCCTTATCCGTAGAGATCACTACCTCAAATCTTCCCTCATCCATAGAAGGGATCTTAAAAAGATGTTTTTCCCAATGCATATTATATATTATATAAAAATCATCGTCAATTTCATCTTTCGACGCCCGGCCGCAAAAATATATGCCCGCAAGACGATTGTAGGGCCTATAATCGCTCCGCCAGGGTGTTTCTCCGTGAAGAGATATCTCCGGCATTCCGCAGCCGGTCCTGTCGATCTCGCTGAGCATGACCTGCTTGGTAAACAGGCCGTGTTCTTTTCTGAGCTTTACCAGTTTCTTTACAAACCGGGTCAGCTCTCTGTTTCCTGAAACGCCGGACCAATTGACCCATCCGGTCTCATCATCACAGCACCAGGCATTGTTGTTACCCTTTTGGGAATTACCGAATTCATCCCCTGCCAGGAGCATGGGTACTCCGCCGGACATGAAGAGTGTAAGAAGGGCATTTTTCATCATCTTAAGCCTGAGCTTATTGATCTTCCTGTTTCCGGTTTCTCCCTCTTCACCGCAGTTCCAGCTGTAATTAATGTCTTTACCGTCGCGGCCGTTTTCGCCGTTGGCTTCGTTATGTTTCACGTCGTAGGAATAAAGATCCTTCAACGTGAATCCGTTATGATCCGTAATGTATCTTACTCCGGCACTTTTGCTCCTGTTCTTCATATAGTCATAAAGAGCGGGAACCATGCCTTCGTCTCCCTTAATATAACGCCTCATGTCATTCATAAAGGTATCGTTGTATCTTAATATCCTTCCGGGATAAAGGTTTACCAGTCTTTCTTCCGCATCGGTCACCATAAAGATACAGTTGGCAAGATAAGGATCGGTCACCAGGGAAGGAACGGATATCTGCCAGTCGTTTATCCTGAAACCGTCCACTCCGAGGTCCACGGCCCAGTGTCTTAAACATGCTGCGATCAGGCTTTCGG
>JAFSWD010000145.1 GCA_017444675.1 Lachnospiraceae bacterium | reverse complement strand
TGCGTAGCAGTAACCGCCCCCGCTTAATGAGCAAGTAGCGTAGCGGATTGCGAATTACAGCGTTAGGGCGGTGTGAACAGTAATATATATATCACACTTTTTTATTTTTGTCTTTTATTTTGCACCTAAATTTGATATTATAACCTTACTGTGGTTATTGCTACGCAGAATATGCAGTGTGCTGAAACTCTTTGAAAGCAAGCTTTCAGAGTTTTAGCACACTGCATATCTGGGAACAGTAACTTACTGTGCACACATATGCTTATAATAAAGTTTTTAAGAGAGACTGCTTTCAAAGGACGGCATATTCGGGGAGTAGAAAATGTTTGAATTGGCTTTATTTGGTATTGATTTTTTTAAAGTGTTCTATTGTTTTTTTATATATTGTTTTGTGGGTTGGATCTGGGAATGCTGCTATTGTTCCGTAGTGGAGGGCAAGCTTATCAACCGTGGTTTTTTGAACGGTCCCATCATACCTATTTACGGCTGTGCGGCTACAGGCATGCTGCTGGTGTTTTTTAATCCGGGAATGAGAGAGCTTTCTGCGGAGAGTTCGGTTAAGAGTTATATCTGTATCTTCCTTTTGGGAGCATTGGTTGCCTCTGTATTTGAGTATTTTACCAGCTGGATAATGGAACTTTTGTTCCATGCCAAATGGTGGGATTATTCACATGTCCCTTTAAATATCAAAGGGAGGATCTGCCTTCCCGTGGCAGCCTTTTGGGGGATTATGGCCATAGGCCTTGTTAAGTTCCTGCATCCTGCTGTTATGAATCTGATAGATAAGTTTTCCAGAAAATTATTTGAACCTGCAGGTTATGTTATTTTTGTTATCTTTTTAGTTGATATTGTTTCTACCATAGTTGCTACGGTACAGCTGGATCAGAAGATCACTGCCATTACCAGGATAAAGGAAGAGCTTAACGACTTTGCCCAGGGCTTAAGAGAAGCAGAAGTAAACACCAAGAACGAATTCAAGAGAAGATACGGCGAAACGCCCATCGGAGATGTTATCGAGCATGTTCTTGACAGGATAGATGCGTCCATTGCATTTACAATGCAGGGTTACGGACAGCGTAAAGAGGAGTTTGACAAAAAGGTTGACGGCAAGATAGAAGCTATAGATAAGGTACTTGCCGCCAATAAGATCAGGATAGATAAGGCTGCTTCAACCGGAAAGAGTAAATACGAGGAGCTTAAAGATGACCTGAGACAGGGCTTCGGCAAGATAGCTTCCGGATTTAAGGGATATATTAAATTTACGGCTAAACGACTCAGCCTTGCATTCCCTACTTTGAAACTTAAAGGTGAAAGAGAAGAGACTGTTAAGGTACTGAAGGATGAACTTGGCTACAAAGATAATGTTAATGTGATCGACAGGATTAAGCAAAGGAAAAACAAAGGTAATGAATAAAACATGTGTATGCAGGTATTGCGGCAAGGTCTTTACTTCCTGGCATGAAAGAAGTTGCTGCAATGATTGTTTGAAAACCGAGGAAGAGGAATTTTCGAAGATCGAGAATTATCTGAAACGTTATCCGAACAGTAATGCGATACAGATCGCTGAAGGTTTGGAGATCTCGCCTTTTAATGTGGTACGTTTTATTGATGAAGGACGACTGAGCATCAGAAAAGGTGAATTTAAAGAGATCAAAGGTAGAAAAAAATGATTGCATACATAGAAGGACGCATTTCCAAAAAATATGAGGATTCTCTTGTGGTTGTAACCAATGGGGGCATAGGCTTTCAGGTTTTTGTCCCAACCACGGTTTTAAGTAGGGCGGGAGGCATTGGTGATGAAGTTTTTTTGAACACTTATATGCAGGTAAGAGAAGACGGCATGTTCCTATACGGGTTTACAGAAGATGAAGAATTGGAACTGTTTAAGGAACTAATAACCGTGAGCGGCGTGGGACCCAAGGTCGCCTTGGCACTTCTTTCTGCCTTATCTCCCAATGATATCCTTATTGCCATTCTTTCGGGAGATGCCAAAACACTTTCTATGGCTCAGGGCGTTGGAAAAAAGGTGGCTGAAAAGATCATCCTTTTCCTTAAGGAAAAGGCAGGAAAGCTGTCCGACGGCTTTGGTGCCGGCAAAGGATATGCAGAATATAACAATCAGGGCAACAAGGATGTGATCATGGAAGCGGCTCAGGCACTGAATGCTTTGGGATTCAGCATGACCGATGCCATGAAAGCGGTTAACAGTGTTAATGCCGGTGAAAATACCACAGTGGAAGAGATCGTTAAGTTGGCTTTGAAAAAAGTTAATTGATCTGTATTCTCTTTCACCTACTACTTGATAAAGAAGATTTGACATGAGCGGAAAAAGACTTATCTCAACTGAAATTACAGAAGAAGATATTAGAACAGAGGGCAGTCTGAGACCCAAAAAACTGGGTGAATATATAGGACAGACCAAAGTCAAAGAGAATCTCAGGGTCTATATCGAGGCTGCCAAGTCCAGAAATGAGACTCTGGATCATGTGCTGTTTTTTGGACCTCCCGGGCTCGGAAAAACCACCCTTGCCGGAATTATCGCCAATGAAATGGGTGTGAACTTTAAGGTTACTGCCGGTCCTGCCATAGAAAAGCCCGGAGATATGGCTGCAATACTAAATAACCTTCAGGAAGGGGATGTGCTGTTCATAGACGAGATCCACAGACTCAATCGTCAGGTGGAAGAACTGCTTTACCCTGCCCTGGAAGATTTTGTTATCGATATCATCATAGGAAAAGGGGCAGGCGCAAAATCCATCCGTCTCGATCTTCCCAAGTTTACCCTGGTTGGGGCCACAACAAGGGCAGGAATGTTGACAGCACCTTTGAGAGACAGATTCGGTATAATGAACCGTCTTGAGTATTATACGCCGCTTGAATTGGCGGAGATAGTTATGAGAAGTGCGGAAGTACTGGGAGTTCCCATAGAGACCGAGGCGGCAAAAGAGATAGCAAGGCGTTCCAGAGGTACTCCGAGACTTGCGAACAGACTTCTTAAGAGAGTAAGGGATTTTGCCCAGATAAAATACGGAAACGAGATCACTGCGGAGGCAGCCAAAAAAGCTCTCGATTTCCTTGAGGTAGACAGTTTCGGACTTGATAATACCGATAGAGCCATATTAAAATGCATGATGGTGAACTTTGGCGGAAGACCTGTGGGAATAGAGGCTATCGCCACTACCATCGGTGAAGATCCCGGAACTGTGGAGGAGGTGTACGAGCCTTTTCTCGTACAAAACAGTTTTATTCTAAGAACACCTCGGGGAAGAGTCCCCAGTGTAGATGCATATAGGCATTTGGGTATTTCTGTACCCGAAGAATAATTGTATTGGAGAGGGCTATGAACAAGAAAAACGACGCTCAGGTGATCATTAACGGTAAAAACTATAACATTGCCGGCTATGAAAATGTGGAATATCTTCATAAGATCGCGGACTATATCAACAAAAAGCAGGCGGAACTCAAGGCTGAGAACGGCAATAACATTATTAATGATTCCGAAAGGAATATATTGATGATGATCAATATTGCGGATGATTATTTAAAACTCAGGGAAAGAGAAAAAGATATGTCTTACGGTTACGATGATCGGCAGAAGGAAGCGGCTGATCTTAAACGTGAACTGGTAAACCTCAGGACAAGCCTTGATAAGCTGGAAAAAGAGAACAAAAGCCTGAAGTCTGAGAACGTTGAACTTCAAAAGAACCAGGTCCGTCTTGAAACTGAAATTTCCCGGATAAGAAGGAACTAAAATGAAACAAATTGAAATCCTGGCACCCGCAGGCTCTGTTGCATCCCTTAAGGGAGCAGTGGCGGCCGGAGCGGATGCGGTATATATCGGTGGCGGAAAATTCGGGGCGAGGGCATATGCCGATAATCCCGATGAAGATGAACTTCTTTCTGCCATCGATTTTATTCATTTAAACGGAAAAAAAATATATCTTACGGTAAATACCCTTTTGAAAGAAAAGGAGCTGCAGAACGACCTTTATGATTATCTTAAGAACTACTACGAAAGAGGTCTGGATGCGGTCATAGTACAGGACTTCGGAGTTCTGTCCTTTATCAAAAGGAATTTTCCCGACCTTCCGATCCATGCCAGCACTCAGATGACGGTGTGTCAGGGCGCGGGAGCTTCTCTTCTGGAAAGAGTGGGAGGTGTCACAAGGGTTGTTCCTGCCAGAGAACTTTCCCTTTCCGAGATCAGACAGCTTAGAAGTGAAACATCTCTGGAGATCGAATGCTTTGTTCACGGGGCTCTTTGTTATTCTTATTCAGGTCAGTGTCTGTTAAGCAGCATGATAGGAGGAAGAAGCGGTAACAGGGGCAGATGCGCCCAGCCCTGCAGACAGCGTTACGAACTCCTGGAAAACGATAAGACGGTCAGAGAGGGGTGTTTATTGAGTCTTAAGGACATATGTACTCTCGACTGTATACCGGGTCTTTGTGATGCGGGTATTGATTCTTTTAAGATAGAAGGCAGAATGAAAAAGCCCGAATATACTGCGGGCATCACGGCAGCCTATGCCTATCTGACACGTAAATTGGAGGAATTGGGAAGAACAGCCTTTGAAAAATACATTAAAGATAATCCCAACGAGATTAACGAAAGAGTAAGGGAAGCTTCGGAGATCTATAACAGAGGAGGTTTTACAAAAGGATATTATTTCGGCTATCACGGACCTTCCATGATGACGCCTGACAGAGCAAATCACTCCGGAGTTGAGATAGGAAAGGTTTCCGATGTTTCCGGACGGCAGGTTAGCATACGTCTCGGTCTTGATATAAGTGCCGGGGATGTGCTGGAAATAAGAGGAAAAGATATGTTTGAGTTCACTGTCGGTGCAGCCGGAATGGAAAGACTGTCCGAGGGAAGATCAAGGATATATGAAGTAAACGTACCTCCGAATCTAAAGATCGCAAAAGGAACCCCCGTATTCAGGACCAGAAACCGTGAACTTTTGGAGGACATAAATATTAAGTGGCTGTCCAAAGATGCTCAGCCTGCCTGTACAGCGAAAATGAAGGCAGTATCGGGAGAAAGGACAGAGCTTACGGTGGCTCTTTTCGGCTTAAGCCATACTGCATACGGTGACGTTACGGATACGGCCAGATCAAAGCCAATGTCTGCGGAGGACATTAAAAATGTATTGAATAAAACGGGGGAAAGTGAGTTTTGCTTTAATGAACTCAGTGTAACCGTATCGGATAATGTATTTTTACCCGTAGGTAAGATAAAAGAGTTAAGAAGAGCCGCTTTTGAAGGCCTTAGGGATGAGATCCTTTCTTCCTTTAAAAGAACTGCTGAGCCTGAAAAACCTTTTATTAAACCGGAAACAGTTAAGCAAAATGACCGGACCGAAGTGATATGCAAGGTATCCGAAGAAGAACAGTTGGAAGAGGTTTTAAGAAGCGGGATCTGCGATATGATCTTTCTGGATCTTCAGGAACTGGGGATAAGAGCTCAGCTTGAAGTGGCCAAAAAAGCGGGAAACAGCGGTAAAAAAGTATTTATCTGTCTTCCTCCCATATTCCGTAAAAAGGAAAGAGAAAGATATGAGAGGGAATTTGATTTTTCTGCATGTGACGGGGTAGTGATCAATTCTCTGGATGAACTTGAGTTTGTTATGGAACACGAAGACCGTAGAGAAGTTATATGCTCGGATGCTTTATATACCATGAACGATGAAGCGGCAGACTTTCTTAAAGGATTGATCGGACCTATGAGTTTTACCGCTTCTCCGGAGTTGAATGCAAACGAACTTAAGGATATAGACAGAAAAGTAAGAAATCTTACGGTATATGGCAGAAACCCCGTAATGTACAGTGCGCAGTGTTTAAGAGACAATTTTTCGCTTTGCCTTAAAAAGACCGGCGGAGAGAAGAAAAGACTGGCTTTAAAAGACAGGACTGGAGCTATTTTTCCGGTTAAAACCCTTTGTCCTTCCTGCCTTAATGTGATCTATAATTCAGCTGTTTATTCGCTGATAGGCATGAGAGAATTGACAGAACCGGATGGTTTTGCGGCCCATATCCTTTCCTTTACCACGGAAAGCAAAGA
>JAFSWD010000144.1 GCA_017444675.1 Lachnospiraceae bacterium | reverse complement strand
CGGAAGCGTATCGGTATATGCATTATTGTTTGACGAAAATGGAGATCTTTATTATTCCGGCAGTCAGAGTACGAGTAAACTATATTCTCCAGGAAATGAAGACACGCTTGAAATCAAATATCCTGTAAAGCGTGTAGATTACTACGGTCAAAGTGAACCAATAGAGACTTATTTTGTTCCGACCACGTATCTGCTCTATGTTAATGGTGCACAGGTTTATGAAGATTAATAGTGATGAACAATACACGAAATCTTCTCTGTTTGTTTTATCAGCATCAGGAAAAAGAAGGATTAATGCCTTTTTAAGGGACAAGCGTGAATGATAAGATAAAGATGAAAACTCACGGGCAGACCTGTGGGTTTTCTCTACATAATTTATTTTGAGGTTCTCCGTTTCACCGGCTTTTGGGCCGCCCTCCTCGTTGTTTTCGTCTTCCCCGTACTTTTCTTAGCCGCCGTCTTTTTGACCGGAGCCTTTTTGACCACCGCCGTCTTTTTGACCGGAGCATCCCATATGTAACCGTTCCTGTAAAACTTTTCCACTACCGGATCGATTATCAACTGTTTAGGCTCTATCGGCTTAAGCAGGGTAAGACCTTCGGGAGAACGCACGCGGGAAAGGACTACATAGAGCTGGCCCGCCGCGAATATCTCAGGGCTTATGATCGCTCTATCAAAAGTCTGCCCCTGCGACTTGTGTATTGTGATCGCTTTTCCGATCTTGAACGGGAACTGGCGGATCATCCCGACTTCTTTTTTCTGGAGGCTGCTTCCGCTTACGGAGTATGAGTATACCGGGTATTCCTGCCTCCGTATCTCCACGTCGTTTCCATCAATGTCAACCATGACGCTTCCTTCATTAAAGCTTTTGATCACGCCGAAAGTTCCGTTCTTATACTTGCCTTCTATGGTATCGTTTGAAATAAAAATAACTTTCGCCCCGGCTTTGGCAACGATCAGGTCATTATTGAATCCGCTCGTATAGTTGGCACGTCCTTCCTTATAAGCCTGGAACACAACCGCCTGCCCCGGGAGGCTGTCAAGGTATTCACGGTTAATCTTATCGGCCCTGGCATTGGTGCCGCAGATCACGATATTATCCTCATAGTCGGGATCCTCATTGACAAAACGCTCAAAATAATCAAGATGGATATCCTTTCCGAGCCTTATGTCGTTGAGGATGCTTATGAAATCAGCGTTTTCCTGCCTTTTTACATCGGTGAGTTCCACGACTTCAAAATTAAGGCTTTTCCATTCCTGCGTGGTGAAAGCATATCCTGAAGCATCAAGCCCGAACTTTTTCATGAGACTGGCTTCACTTGCTTTAACGACCGGCGGGAGCTGGGAGAAATCACCGCTTACGATTATGCGGATTTTGGATCCTTTCAGCTTTTCCGCCTTTCTTATCACTTTGACAGCAAACCTGAAAACATCGTTCCGGCACATGCTGATTTCGTCAATAATAATGGTATCCGCACATGCAATGACCTGTAACTGCCCCTTTGTGATTGTGTCTTTCCTGCCTTTTGCAAATGATGGCGCTTCAAACGCCGGGATCGGGATATGGAACTGCTTATGCATCGTCTCACCGCCTATATGGAGGGCGGCGATCCCGGTCGGGGCACAGACAAGGACATTGCTTTGTTCGTTAATGTACTTATTAAGAATATAACTCTTGCCCGTCCCGGCGGGCCCTGTTATGAACAGGTTCCCCGTGCCTGACAGCAATTTTTCTATCTCTACGTCTTTCATAAACCAAGTTTCCTCCAATTCACTAAACCTAAGAAGCAAGCAGCTTTGTCACCGCCTCAACTACACGGTCCTTCTGGAAAGGCTTCACAAGAAAGTCTTTAGCCCCGGACTGAATAGCTTCAATGACCATTGCCTGCTGTCCCATTGCGGAACACATGAGGATTTTGGCGGCCGGGTCGAAGTCCCTGATCGCTTTAAGAGCTTTTAGTCCGTCAACTTCCGGCATCGTGATATCCATAGTCACAAGGTCGGGGTGGTTTGCCTTGTATTTTTCAACGGCATCAGCACCGTTAACAGCCTCGGCGATCACCGTGTGGCCCATCTCAGTGATAATATTTTTTAGCATAGTCCGCATAAAAGCTGCGTCGTCGCATATCAAGATATTTGCCATAACTCAAAAAAAAATTCCTTTCGTATTTTTTCTTCTAAAAGATAAGAACAGATTTTTCCATCCCAAAACGCCGTGTTCTCCCCTGAAAAATCATAAAAATCTTTCTGAAAACCGTCTGTTTCAAGCTTAAAAAATCTGTTCTTATATAGTAGAGAGATAAAAATATTTTCGGTTATTCCAAATCTAAGATCACTGCGGGCCCGCCCGCTGTTTCAGGTTATTTTCGCAAGGCTTCGTGTCCTAACGGGGAACCCCGTAGGAGATGAGTCTGCTATCTCTTAAACCAAAATCTACAATCTCAAACAATCGGAGGACACAGCATTATGCCTATTTTACAGAATGGTCAGCAACTGGAAGTATTCGCGTCGAACAGGCTTGTTTTCGCAGTGCGGGATTTCCTGAAAGAGAACGATAAGAACCTGTTCCTTTCAGATGCCATCAAATTAAGGGATGCCATACGGATGGATGATTCAGCCGACATGGACGCACAGTACTACCAGAACACTGCAACCGGCGGAAAGATTGATGCTTTCCTTAAGGATAACGGCTATGACACGGGAAAAAGCTTCGCCGATCACCTGGCAGTACATCCCGAAAGCTCCCCCTCAGCGATAGCGGGAGATTTTAACAGGCTCATCGGGAGCCTCACCGGGTATAACATGGAAGGATACTCGATAGTCGATACCTTCGGAAACTACGGGGAGACAGGGAGGCGTTCGGCCACGCTTGACTCAGTCCATTCGCTCATCAACGATGACAGGAACGAACAGGAAGCCGTTTACAAGGCATCCAGATGGAATTCTGAAGAAGAAGTAAGGTATTACAGATCGACAAGCTTAACGGGAACGGATTCCCTGATAAACTATAAAGGAAACCTCTACGTCTTCGGGCAGGACGGTCTGAAACAGCCGAACCGGTGGGACAGGACCGTAAGCGGCCAGAATCCTGTGATGTCATTCTATGCAAACACGGAGTCTGAATACGATATAACGGGGATCTCCGAACTCAGGCCGTACATGAAGACGGAAGAGTATGAACGCCTGAAGGAAGTCATTACCCCTGGGACTCTCCACAGGATGCGTACAAAGCCAGAGTACGATCCGGCAAAGCAGAAGCAGGCTATTGAAAACGCCAAGGATATTTTAGAGTTCTTAAATGATAACGGATACTCCTACAGCATTTTAAAGGATCTCTTAGAAGGAGAATACAAAGCAAAGATAGATGACTTAAATTACGAAGTCAGGCTGATCGATATGGCAAACCCGCAGCATGTAGGCAGGGTCCATGGCGACAACCTTGATTCTCACATTTCAACAGAAACAGCCAAGGAGAGTAATTACATGCCCGATCAGGCTGATGTAATAAGTCTCCTTATGTACAGGCTCGGCTACAGTGTCACCCCCTCAGGGAGCGGGTACCCCAGAAATTACTTTATAGGACAGAACGCGGAAGTAGTCGGGATGAATGGAAACGTTCTTACGGATAAGAATGGCATCCCCTATAAAACTGATAATTACGCAGACCAGAAAGGTAGCTCCAACAAAGATATAAATGAAATGGATCAGGATTCTAAATCGAAGGATCAGGATTCTAAATCGAAGAATCAGTATTCCAATTCGACGGTGCTGCGTACCGTCCTCGAAAATGACAGGGAAGTCCCGGTGTACATCCGTACAAAGCTTTCAGACCTGAGTCTTAGCAGCATAATACACACCTACGACCTTGACGAGTCCCTGGCAAAGCTTTCCGACATGATGGGACAGGCAAGGGAGAACCTTAAGAATAGCGTTTTTGGTGAACTTACCGATGAACTCTCAGAAGTAAGCGTTGAAGGTGAGGAAAACCGCTTTGACAATTACAAAACATCCCCGAACCCGTACCTTAACGAAGAACTTAAGGATGGCTTTGCCGTAAACAGCGAAGGGGAAAGGATAAGGTTAGGGAGCAGGTTTACCGATGGCGTCTCCTTTGCTTTTGGTGATGAAGTCACCAACTATTTAAAAGACGCATACACGTCCTACTTATCAGCAGACACGGATGCTTTCATGATGGGTGTGATAGAAGGCGAAGTAAGGTATGAGACAAGACAGGAGTTTAAAGAACGCATAAAGCTCATTAGGGAACTTGAAGAGATGGATCTTTCCGAAGGGGAGAAGCGGTTATTGGGCACGATTTTTCCGGACGATACCCCGGACAGCAATGAAAAGCTCTCAAACGTTAAGGCTCACTTCCTTTCCCTTACAGATTCCATGATAGGGTCGATACCTGAAGAAGGACCCATACAGATCAATGCAGCGAACATTGAAAGGTACGGGAGTATTGAAGAAAAGGACCTTTTAAGGCTTGTAAAGACCATTAAGAGCACGGGCAGGGAAGTGGAGTTCATCTCAGAATTCTCCGATTCAGACGACTTTTCACAGAACCGCCTTTCCGAGATGTGCGTGTCTTACAATGAAAAGGCGGCGAAGCCGTTGCTTACGGTAGATTCCTCTGCTGTAAATGGCTTTACTTATAACCACGCAAACTCGGTGTTTATGAACAACGTAGCTTCCACAATAGCTTATGCGATGATGACTTCAGGATGCACGGTGGATGCGGTGGACATAGATGACCACGGGATCATCCATTACCAGGGCACAAGGGAATACAAGCATACATTCACAAAGCCAAAGACAGAGACCTCCACAAAGCAAGAGAGAGAGACCAAATTCTTTGATGAAAAGGTAGAGGGTTATATCGGGCAGGTCTTCGCCCCGGATGAAATGGGCGTGATAACCACGAATTTCGATTACGAAAATGAAAAAGATAACCGCAGTATCATACCCGGATATAATGCTTATATCATAAAGGGCGATGGTAGCATGGAAAAAAGGTCAAGGCTTAAGGGCTATGAACAGATGATGTATGCGGGTATCGCAAACGCCGTGCGTACACAGATACTCACCTACAGTTCGATCTATGAAGGTAAGAATCAGATAAAAAACGAAATGCACTCACGCCTTAGGGAGACAGATCCCCTTGACATGACGCGGCTCAACAGGATCTACAGGCGCATGAACTCATTCAAGCTTGAACATGATTACATGTCGCAGTACCAGGCAAAAGGATATTCTCCCGAAGAGATAACAGCCCACATAAAGACACTCCGCGGGTCAGTGAGCTATTCAAAAGACCTTGAAAACGAAGCGACCATTAACGCCGACATAAAAGCAAAGAAGTCTAACTTCGTCAATGATCTCAACATGGACGGTTATTCGCTTGCCAGAAGGAACATATCGGTAATGCAGGACTCAGAGCCTGGGTATTATGACTCTGGTATGACCCAGGGCAACACCGGACAGGGCAATACCAGGACGCTTAACGAACATACCAAGGTAAAGATAAACGGGGAAATGATACCATCCCCTGTGCCGGGAGATCACAGTGCGATGCTCAACCTTGCAATGAACAGGAACAATGAGTTCAACCCGCCCGACAGGCAGCAGATGACGGGGCAGAACATAATGCACTCCCTGCGGTTTGGCAAGGCCGCCAAGGTTGCGCAGATATCCTTCGGCGGATGGACCATGGATGATGCTAACGTCATCTCCAAAACCTTTGCTGAAAAGCACCTTGTGCCTACGGACAGCATAGAAGCCGTAAAACTCACAGACCCCGCCGTGTTTGACAGGATCATAGAAAAGAACGACCCCTCACAGGTAAACTCCATCGAAAGGGGTGAGCATGAAACAAAGATCAGGCTCATGGGAAGGGATTTCGTCCTTGACAATTCCCAGCCTTTCGGGCTTCAGATAAAGGAACAGATACTTAAAGGGATGGAAGAAGGTATCCCCGGGCTCCGCCCCCTTGCCGCCCTTGACAAGATATCGGACTTTAATGGTAACAAGGGCGTGATATCCCTGGTAGTCGACCCGGAAATCAGTGATGAGGAAGCCGACAGGCTCCAGATAAGGCAGGCCGTGGCACTGTTCAAAGCCAATCCCACGCTTGACGTGGTAAGCCCGCCGTACTCCATAGTGTCACGTTTCAACGGGGGTACTGTAAGGGGCATGATGGAGAGCCCTGAAGACCTGGTCGTCCCTGATGGAATGAAGGTCAACGGGAGAGGTGCCATGGGCACGATCCCATTGATAATAACGGACAAGACAGCTGATGAAAAAGTAAAGATCTATGATGATGAAGCCTTTGAAGACGGTAAAGGCAGGAAAGCTTCATCACAGGGTGCATGGCAGCTCCAGGCAAGGGGAGCTGAAAAGATAATGAATTACTTCTACGGAAGCAACAAAGGCATCATGACTGATGTAAGGGAAAAGCTTCTGGCAATAGGGCTTGACATCGGGAATGATTACCAGTTGAAGGTGGGATACGAGCCTCATGTGCTTGCAAACGGTGAGCCTGAGAAACGCCCGATAATCATGCCTGAACCGCTGGAACCCGTGCTTAACGAATCAAGAACTGAGAAAGGGACGCTTTCCATTAAAAATAACGTAAGCATAGGCCAGGGAACCGGGCTCAATACCGTTGAAAGGTCAAAAGAAAAGATTATGGCAACGGGCGGATTCCTTTCGATCCCTTTTCCGATAAAGATGAAAGATAACCCTGAGATCGTCACTAGACAGGATCCCGAACATCCCGGAAGGTACCTCCTTCCTGTCCTTCCCCCGGCTTACAGGACTGAAAAGAAGTTCAGCGACGGGCGGCTTACCGTCAATAAGTACACAAGGCAGTACAACGATATCATCAAAAAAGCCATGGAGTACGACCTCAATGCTAAGTTCAAGGCGATGGTGGAAGAAAGGTACGCCGCTGAGATCAACACTGCAAGGTGGAAGAAAGCGGCCGGAACAGAACTGACCAATGATGAAAAAAGAATACTTGACACAATAGCAAAGCCTGAAAAAGCTATGGCGAGCGATATCAGGCAGGCAACTTCTGACTTTAATAAGATCAGGGATGATATCGTATCCAGTAATTTCAATGGCAAGTACAATATCTGGAAGCACGGGGTGATGACCAACAGGATCCCGAACTCAGCTACGATAGTCTGGGCCCCTGACCCGAGGCTCAGGATAGACGAGATCCTCTTAAACAAGGAGAACGCGGAAAAGATGAACCTTAAGGAAGGCGATAAGTGCGTGGTCTGGAGGGATCCGCTGCTGAGAGCCGAAGGCATCACCTACATGAAGGTAAAGATCGCGGAAGAAGGCAGGGTGTTCATGGGCTGTGCCATCAATCCCGCAATGGATAAGAGGTTTGACGGTGATTTTGACGGTGACACCGTTGCCGTCGTATCGCTTCACACTGCGACCATAAGGGAGCGGGAGTTCATCGAAGAGTTCGATAAACTGACCGATAGGAATAAACAGAGTGCCCTTATTAAGGAATACGACGATATCTTTAAGAACAAGAACAGGACTGCCGCTATCGAACAGATCAGGGAAAAGATTGCGAAAGATGCGGAGCTTCACGCGGAAGCGGAAGAGAAGCTGAGCGTTGCTTCGACCATGATCGACATGGGACCTACTTCGTTGCATCTCCTTAAGGAAAAGGAGTTTGATAAAAGGCTTGAGGAACTTTCCGATAAGGAAGGGATAAAGGCACTTGTAAACGGGTATGAAGGGCTCTTTAAGGATAAGGATGAGCTGATGGAAAGGCTGGAAGGCCTTTCGGATAAAGGGGAGATAAAAGCCCTTCTGGAAGAGTACAAGGTGGGGGCCTCCGGCATAAGCCTTGCGATCAATGACGGCCTGGATGTAGCATCAGGCTATGCCGTCATGGGCGATGTGGAAAAAACGCTTTATGAAGAGCTTATGCAGAGATCCAAGGAGATGATCCTGGCAGCAAAGGAGAGCAATGACCCTGAAAAGACCGAAGAAGCGTTAAAGCTTGCTGACCAGGCAATACATCTTGCCCTGGACAACTCTTACGGGTCCGACATCGTGCAGTACGGCTCTTTTAAGGATTTCCTTACGTCAATGAACACGATAATAGTCGACCATAAGGCCAAGGGCAAGATCGGGAAGATGGAAGACGTTGCTGCTTACATCAACATTGAGGCACAAAAGATTATTGGATCCGAATACAATTATGCACACCCCGGAGACTTACTGCATTACAACTATAACGAAAAAGGCGAGAAGGTGAGCATAGACGTTGATGTGCCTATCGTAGATTTCCGTTATCCTGCGATCAGGCCTGACTTGTCGGTCCACCCCATACTTGAAGAAAACGGCATAAAGACTGAGATCCAAACCGTTCCCGCAGAACATGAAAACCATATGCTGACCAAACAGAAGGATATGGAGCGCAGGTACAGGGAAGTGCAGCTGTCAACGGCCATAAAGAGCTTCGGCACCGGCATAGCGGGGAAGTATTCGCAGAGGGCGATAAAAGTGCTGAGGGATTATGCGTCGCTTCCTGCTTTAGAGGTTACCTACGGTGCCACGCAGGGTATCTTACAGGCTAAGCATGACGCAAAAGAAGCACTGCAGAAGTATGTCATATTGAGGGATGTCCTTCCCGCGCTCTGGAAAGGCAACCAGATAGCAAAAACTGAGAACGGGTGGGTAGCCGTCAGGGATGATAACGGAAAGCCCGTAAAAGTTGATAAAGAGCAGTGGGTAGAACAGTACCATGCAATATGCAACGATAAGGAAGGACTCAACTTCGAGATTGCTAAAAGCCAGATAACGGAGATAGCTGAAGGGCTTTACAGGGGCGGGGAGTTCCTGGATGTCTATGCAGATGGCACGGGAGGGACGCTTGACAGGCTGGCTTACAGCGAAAAGGCGGAAGTCCTTTATGATTGCTGCAGAAGCGGTGCGAACCTCTTTGACAGCAGCATGGCAGGGCAGTTCCTGCCTAACATGCCGTTCGTTGAGCAGACCGAACATCACGTTAAGCAGATCATACAGGACCTCGCAAGGGTCTATATCCCTGAAAAGGCCGTGGAGCGGGCGGAGGTCATGCCTGATAATGTGGCGGAGCCCCGGGAGGATATAATGGATCCGGAGCCTTCTTATAACATGGAAACGCCCGGACAGGGCAGTGCGGGGCTTTATTTCAGGGGTGAGCTTGTCCTTGGATGGGCAGAGATGATCGGACATGGCAGGGCCAGTGCCGACGGGGATACGGTAAGGATACATGACGTGTCCGGGGCGGACAGGCTGGTCATACCCGAAGGGTATTCAGTGCTTGAAAGGGACGGGAGCATCAACGGTAAAGACGGCCTCATAAGCGTGTCCCTTCCGGAAAGCATGCAGGTGATAGGGAGCAATGCCTTTGAGGAATGCAGGAACTTAAGGAGCGTCGAAGTCGGGAGCAGCATAGACACGATAGAAGAGAGGGCGTTCAAGGGATGCCTCGCGCTTGAGGAATTGTCCTTTGGCAGGGATACGGGGAAAAAGGGAACGATATCAATACCTGACTCCCTGTCCTATGTTGGGAATGAAGCCTTCCTTCATTGCCCGAACATTGTCAATGTCGAATATAATTCGGAACACACCGGGTTCGGGAGCAACGTGTTCATCCGGATGTTCGACCGGGCAAATATTGAGGAAAAGGCTCAGGAAAGGGTTGTGAGCAGGAAGATGGACATGGAGATGTTGCGATAAGGGGAGGAAGCCCGAAATGGAGATGCCCGCCGTGGTACGCGGCGGGCGATTTTATGGCTGCGAAAAAATTATGGAAATGCCTGGTTTTATATTATCATGACGCATATTATATTTTTTTGATACTTGTTGTCTGAAACAATAAGGATGTATTATAAGCATCTATATTCTGTTTGATTATTTCAATATCATCGTTGGAAGAAATTTCATTTTTATTTCTTTCGACCGTAAATAACAGAGACAAAGTATCAAAAACTATCTGTAAAATACAACAATAGCATTTATCTGCTGAGATGCCAGCAAAGCCTTTAATCTTACCTTTGTCATCATGCAGTTCATAAAGATTTCCGTCTAAAAGACTGACTGCAGGTTTTGATTTATTTTTCAGTTTTTCACGAGCATCATCTATACCGGAAGCCGTCATCGTGATACCATTGGGATCGTAGATGTTAACAATATTTTTTTCTGTTTCGATAAAGCTCGGATGCTCACTATAGCTTAATGCAACTGCTGTTTTTATGATGTCCTCATCGATTTCATTAATTGGTGTAGCATCATTTTTAAAACTAGCACCATATTCATTTTTGTAGATAATCATAATAGGATACCTCCAATTCCCAAAGTGTGTCTTTGGTGAGTTTAGATGCTCTTGTTGTCAAAGATGAAATGCCATTTGACGCGGAAATATTAACCAGTCGCCATGCTTTATCTGCTTTGATTAAGGCTGTAGATGAAGCAGTACAGAATAGGAATAAACATAGGTGATCAACTGGCAAGGACTACAATCTCCATTAGATTGTAGTCCTTGCCAGTTGAGGGTGTAATACCAGGTTTTAAGCGATTTTCATTCCGGTTCGCTCTTTTTTGATCGCTTCTACGATTTTATCAATGCTGTTATATGAAGGTGTATGGATATATCTACTGAAATGAGCACTCGCTTATACTAAGGCTTCACCTTCAAATTTTCCTATATTGGAGTGACCTTGTTTGTATGTATCGCATTTTGACCAAAGCAGTTCATTTGTTTTATAGATGTCTCCATCTGCTTCTTTTGCACAGTCCGTAATAATATCGAAAATTTTGTTTTCAAAATCAGTCATGATGATCACCTGTCCTTTCTTTTGTGAAAAATTTGTGAAAAACACCCCAGACTTTTTGAGAGATTTTGAGATCATTCGGAGTGTTTCAATTTTGTCAAGTTCTTAACTTATTACCGTTGGGTTTTAACCCACGGTCATTAAGATAACAAAATTTCAGAAGCTTTTTTCCGCTAACTTAATAGGCTGTTAAGATAAGGCATTAAGTTAAGCCAGATATAAAACAATAGCGGCAGAACGGATTTCAGAATCCGACACCACCGCTGTTTTTT
>JAFSWD010000143.1 GCA_017444675.1 Lachnospiraceae bacterium | reverse complement strand
TTCGGTCTTATTCTTCATTATCAAAAACCCTTCCCCAAGCCTCTCAATGGGCAGGCGGTGGGTTATCAGCTTCCCGGGAGCTATCTTTCCCTCCCCCAGCTTTTTCATCACATAGTGCCAGTCGTCGAGGGCATCTTCGCTTTCAGTCTCCCCTGCTGTCTCTCCCCCGCGGAACACCGAGTTCCATATGCCCCGGACCGTGATCTGATCTCTCAATATCTTCCAGTATACATCCCTTGAAAACTGCATGTCCGAGTAGGGATTTCCCACCAGGATCAGCCTTCCCGCAGGCGCTGTGCAGCCTATGCCGTAATTGATGCTTTCGTTACTTCCCACGCATTCAAAGTATACGGTCGCATCCTCTTGCATATATTTTCTCAACCCCTTTACGGGGTCTTCTTTTTTACTGTTACAAAAATTCTCTTCCTTTATTCCAAGGGCTTTCGCCTTTTCTCTCTGCTCTTCCCTGTTCCCGATGACGAAGATCCTGTCATATCCCGCTTCTTTAAGGAACATGACAGTCATGAGCCCGATAGTACCCAGCCCGCAGACAACGATAACCTTTTCCTTTTCGATCCTTTCACCCATACCGAAACATCCGGTCCTGACGGCATTTGCCGCCACAGCCATGGGTTCTGTCATAGCCGCAACCTCAAAGCCCGTGTTTTCGGCGATTTCAATAAGATTTGAAGCCGGAACCGCAACATACTCCGCAAACGCTCCGTCCCTTCTGGAACCCGTGTAATCGTAGTCCTTACACAACTCCGGATGTCCGTTTTTACACCGGTCACATTTTCCGCAGGCGATCTTCGGGAATACCGCCACTCTCTTGCCCTTAAGGCTGTCCGAAATGCCTTTACCCGTCTCGCACACTATTCCCGAAAACTCATGTCCCGGAATCAAGGGCATCCTGTGGGTTCCTGTTTCATATATCCTTGGGATGTCGGATCCGCATATGCCCGCTGCCTTTACCTTGATCAACACTTCTCCCGCTTTGGGTGCAGGTACTTCCACATCTTTAAGGCCTATGGACCCGATCTTTTCCAATACCCATGCTTTCATTTTCCGTCTCCCGTAATTCTGCATTTTCAGGTCAGTCTTTTTCTCCCGCTTCCAGGATCTGCCTGCATTTCTTAAGGTCTTCGTCCGTAGTTACCTTAAAATTCCCTTCATCCCCGGGTATCATGGCAATGTCCATTCCTGCCATTATGGCAGGTTCCGAAGATCCATTTATTTTAAGGATCCTGTCCGGCAAAAGAACTGTATTTGCTTTAAAATAAGCCCCAAAGGAAAACAGCTCCGGCGCCTGTCCGGCGTAGATCCTGCTCCTGTCCAGAAGCCCGCTTACACTCCTGCCATCCTCACTCAGATAAACCGTATCCTTCATGGGAAGCACCGGCATTACGCCTTCATGCCCTGCATATGCTTTGTAAACACCTTCCAGCATCTTTTCCGTCAAAAAAGGTCTTGCCGCATCGTGGATCAGCACTGTGTCCGCAGGATCAAAACCTTTCTTTCCGGCATCCTCATCCTCTTTTACAAAGGCCCTCATGCCGCTTAATATGGACTCCTGCCTGTTGTTTTTACCGGGAAGAGCAAATTTTTGGATCTTATCCGCAGCTATCTCTGCCTTTTTAAGGTCTTCCAAAATGGGGGTTTTCCACATTTCGTTGCAGACAATGCATATGCTTTCCACATATTTACTTTTGATCAGGGTCTTTAGGGCATAGGTGATCATCATGGATTTTCCGACTCTCACAAACTGCTTCGGAACATCCGAATTGATCCTGCTGCCTATTCCGCCCGCCAAAACTATAACACGATTCACGGCTCTTCTCCTCGATAAAGTGCTATGCACCCGCTGTACTAGTCAAACTTCATCTCTCTAATGTTTGAGATGATCTCCGCATAGGGCTTTTCTTTGCCGAACAAAAGAGTGGTCCCAAGCACAAAGCCCTTGACGCCCAGAGGCGCAAATTCCATTATCTTGTCAGCACTGCAGGCACCGTCCCAATATATGTCAAAATCTGTCTTTTTCTTAAAAGCAATGAGTTCGTCGTACTTGTCACGGACATAGGGCAGGAACATCTGGCCGGCATTTCCCGGATTCACGGACATTACCAGTACCTTCCTCACTATCCTTAACATCATGCTCACATTTTCCACGCTGGTTCCGGGATTAATGGCAATTCCCGGGATCATGCCCGCTTCGATTATCCTCTGCAGGGTGGTGGAAGGATGGTACTCAGCCTCCGGATGGATGTAAACCGTATCTCCGGGGTTAAGGGCCTTGGTGAAAAGATCGATGGTATTAAGAGGATGCTCCACCATCAGATGCACATCCAGCGGCTTGTCCGTGAGGGAACGTATGCACCTGAGATCATTTAAGGACATGGCAAAATTATTGACATATCTACCGTCCATAATATCAATGTGAAAGGAGTCAATGCCGCTTTCGTCAAGATCCCTGACCTCTTTTTCCAGGTTTCTGTAATCCGCACACATCATAGATGCCGTAAGTTCAAATTTTATATTTTCCATGATCTCCCTTTCCGCGCTTAAACGTTACAATTCTGTATCATGATGGGTTTACCTGTTTCTTTATACATCGCAACCAGCGAACTGGGATCTCCGTAGTAAGCGTCGCTTACGGCTATCGCCCTGTCCACATCCGGTGTGTCGTCATATATGCCCCAGCCTTCTTTTCGGTAATTATCCATTATTTCCATGTAAGGCGGAAGAAGTTCAGGCGTCAGTGAATTCAATGTCGCCTGAACCAGAGGATGAGGTCTCCAGAGAAGAACCACCTTGTCCCTGTTTTCTTTAAAGGTATCCAATACCCTTTTGATCTTGTCTATCTCTGCCTCCCCGGCATTTATGAGGGTGGTTACTGATACATTATATAAGATCACTTTTTTCTTATTGTCCCCTGTTCCGATCAATTGCTGCCATTCCTCGGGAATACTGAAATCCTCCGCTTTCATGTTGGCTACCTTCACAAGTTTGGGGGATTTGGATACCTCTATTATCTTATCCCAATACTCTTTATCGGTCTGGGACGTATACTTTGTCAGCAGTTCAATATATGCCTTTTTCCAGTTCTCCGACTGGACAATGACTCGGTTTGCGTTCACCACACCGGGCTGTAATATAAATTCCGCAACACCCTTTAATGTTTCCTCATCGAAATTGTTGATCTCATCGAATACATAATAGGGTATGTACACCAGTTCCTCAGCTAGCTTCTTTAGATTTGAAGAATAGAAAAAGGGATGGATGCTGGTAATGAAATTATCCTCATCATAGGGGTTATGATAATAGACCACATCCGGATGACGTTCCTTCAGATTATATTTGTCAAATTCCACCACCGGTACGTCTTTGGGATATTCGTTGATCTCGTAATGTATCGTCCCGAACTTTCCTCCCGGCAGCCTGTCATAGTAAGGAATAGGTACGACAAACGCATTGACATTAGGATCGTCCTTCATCCCCTTCCACACTGATTCAAGAGAGTCCCACATGCTGGCTTTATAGGGAAGAAAAACCACTTCCAATTGAGTCGGAAAACGATTCATGACCCCGTGAGCCACCTTCCTGAGCGGCTCATTCAGCATCACAACAGTATCAAGATCGCTGAACTTGTCTCCCTCTTCCAGCTTCACATGGAGTTGATACAGTAATTCGCAATATTCCTCCAGGAAGTGGACTTCCGGCGTGTTTTCGCCTTCCGTACCGTCGATAAGGCCTCCCATATCTATGGCATTCTGCTGACATTGTTCCAAAAGCTTCATCGCAGTCTCATAACCGCCCTTCCGTGCCACTTCTACCAGTTGCCCGTGCACCTCTGACAGCGCTGCTATTGCTTTCAACACCTGTTTTTTTATATACCGTCTCATTTACATCTCCCTTTTTAAAAAATGAACCTCTGACCCCGTCCCCAAAGGTTCAAAAAATGAACCCCTAACCCCGTCCCCAAAGGCTCATTTTCGACAGGCTCTTGTTCGTGTACCTCTTATCCGCCGAAACCTCTTTTCCGAACCACTCCGGCGGCACAAAACTGTTGGCATCCGCCACGTCCGTAAACTCAACCTCCGCCATTACAAGGCCTTTCAGCCTTCCCTCGAACACGTCCAGCTCGATCTTGTGGTTCTCGTCAAGATGAAACAGATACCTGGTCTTTTTAACCGTATGCCCGATCTTTTTGAGCAATAAATGGGCATATATACTCTCGGGGATGGGGATTTCTATCTCCTCATTCACCGCCGCCACCGTTTCCACCCCGGAAGCATCGCTCTTCTTTTTATTTTTATAGGTCAAAATGTACTCATCGTTCTTTTTTCTGATCCGAAGAGTGGGCACATCTGCCAGATAGGCCTGTTCTATTTTCCAGACATCAAAAGCCTCCGAAAGATCCGGAAGCTTTTTTATCAGATATTTTCGTTCAATTTCCATTCTTTTTTTCCTTGTTCCTGCTCTTCTTGAGCTTTTCGTCAAAGTACTTCCGGATTATCTTTATATCCGCCACCTTAAGATCCGGATTCTCGTTCAGACAATACTCCTGAAACTCCGAAAGAGATATGGTTATCCCCTCCGTCCTTTCTTCATCGTTTGCGCCGGAGGATCTGTGCCTCATTATCAGCGCATTCCTGTCGTCCTTAAGCAGGGTTTTGACCGCATTGGGGCTGTATCCGTTAAGAAGCTTGTGCATGGACGATACCAGGCTTATCTCCTCCTGGCTCAACCCATTCTCACTGCCTTTCACGGCCCTTATACCTTTTTTTAACATTGAGGAATAGACCTCGGGATAAGGCATATAATTTCTCGGCTTGTACACTATATCCTCATCTATCAAAGGCTTTCCGTACAAAAGCAGACTTGCGGCTTGGGAATAAAACAAAGTCGCCACCATCTGATAGGGCGCGGTGTCACAGTTACTGTATCCTGCCAGATACAGTATTATATTGGCTGCTTTATCCCTGAAAAGCCTGTCATCCAGCGCTTTCCTTGCCTTTTTATATGCCACCTCGGTGATCTTGTCCCTGTTTTTCTCCAGGATCTCGGAAAAAAGATAGGGATTCTCCCAGATATCATTTATCTTTTCCGCAAACTCCCGTCCGGGAAGAGCGCCTTTAAGCTGGTTTATGACCGTGGTCTCTCCCCAGCCCAAAAGCTTTGAAAGCGGCTTTTTACCGATGTTATATTGTTCCATTATCTGAACAAGTTGTTCTTTTGTATCTTCCATCAGTATTTCCTGAAATCATTAACGATCTTTACAATTATCTTAATTCCCTTGGTCAACCGGTCAAAGGCACCGATCCTGATCAGGCTCACAAGCACCATACCAACGGGTATGCCTATGATCAAGCCCCAGATACCGTTGATCTTGTAACCCACATACATGAAGAACAGGGTAAGTAACGGATTCATCTCCACAGCATCGCTTACCAGCTTGGGCTGCAGTACCTGCCTGATGAGCTGACATATGCCATACAGAACTCCAAGCAGAATGGCTTCGGTATAATTTGCACCTATGATATCAACGATGATCCAAGGCCAGAGCACCGCTCCCATTCCCAAAACCGGCAGGAAATCAAGGAAAGCCACGCCAAAGGCCACAAGGGCCGAGTAGTTTATGTCCATGATCTCGAACCATATGAACATGATCACGAACATGATCAGCATTATCTTAAACTGGGCTTTAAAATATCCGCCGATGGCCTTTTTAAAGTTATCTTTGATAAGCTTAAAGTAGGACATTGTTGATTCCGGAGTATGGGTCTGGAACCAGTTTGCGATCTCTGACTGCTGGGATGTAAAAAAGTAAGCCGCGATAAAGCATATGATCACGCTGAACACCACATCCACGCCTGCATTCAGGAAACTGGAGGCATCGGAAAGGGTGGGCAATTTAAGGGTTTCGGTAAATTCCTGAACTACCTGGATCACGTCTTCGGATGTTCCGGAAATGAATTTCTGGATACTTGAAGGCATGATGGCATATAAACCGGACATGCTGTCCCCCATTCGCTTCATGGCCGTTCTTACCGAATCCACGATGGCTTCTCTGTCATTGATCAGATTGTTGATCTGAGCTATGAGGAAATACAATATGCCGTACAATGCTCCCACTACCGCCGCAATAACCAGGATGATGACTATGGCGGAACCCAGCTTCTGTGTGAGCTTAAGTTTCTTTCTGATCAGCTTTACCAGAGGAGTGGCGATAGCTGCCAGAACTCCTGCGATTATGAAGGGCAGGAAGAACTTGAACAGTCTGGGTATAAATATAATTGCCAGGATCAAGGCAACTATGGTAAGTGCAAGGTTAGCCAGGATACGGAGAACAATGACTATGTCCTTAACGTCGGCGGAATACTTGTGTTTGGATTTTTCACCCTGACTCTTTTCGCCCTCATTCTCGACTTTTTCCGTATTTTCCTTAGCCTTTTCGGGATTTTCCTCTTCTTCCGCAGCCTTATATTCTTCATTCAGCTTCGCAATAGGTGTTACGATATCGTCATATCGCACATCTTCGGGTCTGTCCGGATTTTCATATTCCGCATCCAAACGGAACTGCTCCGTAGCCTCTTTGATCATGCTGGCTGTTTTCTGGAAGAATCTTCCGCCCTGCTTGATGCGTTCCTTGACGGTCCTCACCTTTGAAGATTCTTTATCCTCGGTATTTTCCTTGTTTTTACCCTTAGGCTTTTTCCCGGCCTTTGTTTCGTTGGGCTCCTCAAGGCTTTCCTCAGCCTTCTTCGTTGTTTTAGCCGTTTTCTTTACAGGCTTTTCTTCGGACTCCGATCCGGGTTTGGTTGCGGCTTTTGTTTCATCCTTTGCTTCGGATACTGTCTCAGATGCTCCCCCGCTTTTGGTGTCCTTTATCTCTTCTTTTGTAAACTCATCATTTCCCAAGGTGTACCCTCTACTTTCTGCCGACCTCTCTAACGGCAAAGGTTAAAAAGAACAGCACTGATGCCACTATAGCTATCATCGGACCCGCTGCCACATCAAGATAGAAGGACAGGATCAGACCCGTAAGGCCCGAAAAAATCGAGCCCACACAAGAGAACAGATGATATTCCCTTGCATTTCCCGAAATGTTCCTTGCCGCCGCCGCGGGTAGGATCAATAAGGCGTTGATTATTAATATGCCTGCCATACGTACTGTCAGCATCACCACGATGGCTACCAGGCATGCAAATATATTTTCGTACAGGATCACGGGAATTCCCTTGCTCTTGGCAATGCTCTTGTTTATGCCTATGCCCGAAAGACCGTTGTAGCAGAAGATCCACACGACGATGGTCGCCGTAAGGGCCAGGGCCAGTTTTACGATATCCGTGACAGTTACGTTTAAGATATCTCCCACCAGCATTACCGAATACTTGGAAAAATTGCCGTTCCTTGAAAGTATGGCCAGACCCACTGCTACCGAAAGGGATGAAAACACGGATATCACAGTGTCGGCGGAGGCCACATTTTTATACTTGATATAATTAAGTAAAATCGCAAAAACTATGGCAAATATCACCATGGACAGATCTTTGTCGCTGATCCCCAAAAGGAGGCCTATGGCCATCCCCGTAAATGCCGAATGTCCCAGGGCGTCCGAGAAAAAAGCCATCCGATTGTTCACCACCATGGTTCCCATGATACCAAACATAGGCGTTATCAACAATATGGCGACCAGCGCATTTTTCATAAAGGCATAATCAAGAAATCCCATTTGCCGCTATCCTTTTAATGAATTGACCAGAAATGTCTGTTTAAAAGCTTCGCTTGCCATAACTTCTTCCGGAGTTCCCTTAGCCGTAACGGTCTTGTCCACCAGCACCACGTCATCCGCATATTGAGCCATAAGGTCCAGATCGTGTGATACAAGGATTATGGACAGGTCATAGCTTTTCTTGAGGTCCGCCAGGATCTTATAAAACAATTCCCGGCCGTTTTTATCTATGCCCGATACAGGCTCGTCCAAAAGCAGGAGGTTGGGAACGGGGGTGCAGGCTATGGTAAGGAGCACACGCTGCAATTCTCCTCCCGAAAGGTCACAAACCCGCTTATCTATCAGATTTCCCGCATCAAACATCTCAAGCCTGGTCTTTATCCTGTCGTAAAGGTTTTTGTCTTTTCTTAAGAAAACAGGTATCCTGCTGATGTATCCTGCCGCCATGTCGTAAACAGAAAGCGGCATATTGGGCTCCAGATCCAGCTTTTGGGGCACATAGCCCACCTTAAGCCGGGATACCGTGTTGTTTTTGATGTCCCTGAAAACGATCGAGCCGTCATATGCCCGCTCGCCAAGGATGCTCTTTATCAGAGTGGACTTTCCGCCTCCGTTTTTACCGATGATCACGGTAAGCTTTCCGCAATAGATGGAAAGGGAGACTTTGTCCAGGATCACTGTATTTCCGCTTTTTACGGAAAGGTCGTTTATCTCGATCCTATGAAAACCGCAGGCTGCCCTGCCGCCCCATTTCATTTTCCCGGTTCTGTAAAGCGCCGCCTTTTCGTCGTCGATGATCTCGTCCAGTTCCTTATTCTTTTGAAGATACTTGTTTTTCTTCACCGGGGACCTCTTACTTAAGATAATCTTCCATGGCCTCAAGATTCTTGGTCATTCCCTTAATATAAGAATCCGCGCCGTTTCCGGAAGTGAGGGGATCAATGTATATGAGCTTTGCCCCTGTTTCCTCCACTATCTTATCCGCATTAAATGCCAGTTCCTCTTCTATGAGGATCACCACTTCATCACATCTTTTTGCCGTTTCGATGGCCTTTGCAATATCCGCTGCGGAAGGAGTTTCATTCTCATCCAGGGAAAAAACCGCGATATTGTAAAGTCCGATGGAATCCGTAAATACTTCAAAAGCCTCATTAAAGCATATAACCCGTATATTCCTTCCGGATTCTTCTATTCTGTCCGAAAGGTCCAGCCTTACCTTATAAGGTCCTTCGAAGATCTTGTTTCCGTAGGTTTCCGCATTCTTTCGGATCTTGTCCTTCTGATCCGGAAGGGCGTCGCAGAGTGCAGAGCTGACAAAATCTATGCAATCCATTTCAAAGTCCGTACTCATCCAGATGTGGGGATTTTCCTGCTCTGTGTGGGCTGCACTCACCTCGATCACCTGAAGCTTGGGATAGTTCTGCTTCACCTTGTCCAGGAAGTTTTCCATACCGCCGCCGTTTACCATGAGGATCGAAGCGCCGTCCAAAGCCTTCATGTCCTTGGTGGTCATCTGATAATCGTGGATACAGCCGGTGAGATTCTCCGTCATGTTCACCACATTGCAGCCCGTCCCCTCCAACAGGTTCTGGGCCAGCACATACACGGGATAGAAGGAGCAGACCACAGTCACATCATTGCTTTTCTCCTGCCTGCCTTTTCCGAAGATCAAAAAGGTGAGCAGAAGGAGCATGATCACTCCCGCTGCGGAGATTGCAATTATTTTATTTCTCTTTTCGTCATTATCCATTTTATTCTTTTCCAAGTTTAAGGGCTGCAACAAAGCCGACGGCGAAGGTCAGGATGCCGAAAATGACTGCCGCTGCCGAGATTGAACCTGCTCCGGAATGTACATACACGGGGTAGGGGGATGCTGCGATCAAGCCCAGGATTGCCGCGTATGTCTTGCTTTCGTGCTTATCAAGGAGATAACGTATGAGCTTCGCTACTCCGAACAGACCTACAAAAACTCCGATGATAAAAGGGATCAGCGCTCCCAGGAGCAGGAAAAAGTTCTTGAAGTCCGTTTCCTTTAATGCAGTGATCGCTCCGGTCAGTGTACCTATGATGGAATTGTAATAACCCAGGATCATCATTACCATGGAACCCGAAACGCCGGGGATTATCATGGTTGCGGCCGCTATACAGCCCACTGTCAATGCAATGATGATGCCGACGGGGGTGAGACTTAATTCTCTTTCTATGCCTGCTCTCTGACCCAGGATCTCAAGACCGATGATCAGTGCAAAGAAAAGTATGAACAGGATCACTGCGCCCGCATCGACCTTTCCCTTGACTCTTTTCCAGAGCATGGGGATACCGCCGAAGATCAGGCCTATAAACAACAGCGCCGTGGGGATCGGGAATTTACCGAAAAGCCACTCGATGGCAAAGGCAAATCCCACGATGCCCGCTACCATTCCAATACCGTAAGGGAGCAGGGTCAGCAGGCTTTTCTTGAAATTCTTGAAAAGGTTGTTGATGCTGCTGATGATGTCATCATATATGCCCATGGAAACCATCATCGTACCGCCTGAAACGCCCGGGATGATGTTGGCGACGCCAATAACTATGCCTCTTAAAATATCCAATACAAACTTTACCATTCTGTTTTACCCCTTTTAATTATTCTGCCAGCGTCCGCTTGCTCCGCAGGGCAGTACCAATCCCGAACTCTTTACCGAAAGTCCGATCTCATCCGCCGTCACTTTTCCGCCAAACTTAGGCTTTACCTCGCTTCCGATGAGGTAGGAAAGCACCGCAGGCTGAAGCCCTGTGGTATATGAATTGATCAGGAAGAACAAAGGTTCCGGCTTTAAAACCCCTGTGCAGAGCTTAACGAAGTCGTGTATGGAATCCTCTATCTTCCATATTTCTCCCTTGGGACCTCTTCCGTAAGAGGGCGGATCCATGATGATCGCATCGTATAGATTTCCTCTTCTGATCTCTCTCTCGACAAACTTATTGCAATCATCCACAATATATCTTATAGGTGCATTCTCAAGTCCGGATGCTGCCGCATTCTCCTTGGCCCAGCCTACCATTCCCTTGGAGGCATCCACATGTGTCACTGCCGCGCCTGCCTTTGCCGCCGCCAGAGTCGCTCCCCCGGTATAGGCAAACAGGTTCAGCACCTTCACTTCCGCCTCGGGATCCTTCGCCTTCTTCTTCGCTATGAGCTCCGAAAACCAGTCCCAGTTTGCCGCCTGCTCCGGAAACAGCCCCGTATGCTTGAACCCCATAGGCTCGATAATAAACCTGAGCCCCAGCGAACCGTATCCGATATTCCAGCGGTCCGGGAAGGACTTCTTCTT
>JAFSWD010000142.1 GCA_017444675.1 Lachnospiraceae bacterium | reverse complement strand
ATATTAAAGGGCTTGGTAACATAGTCATCGGCGCCGTATTCAAGTCCCATGATCTTATCCATATCCTGATCCTTGGCTGTGAGCATTATAACAGGGATATCGGAAAATTCCCTTATTTCCCTGCACACTTCATATCCGTTCATCTTAGGCAGCATGAGATCAAGTATGACCAGATCGAAGTCATTGTTTTTAACCTTGTTGAGAGCTTCCTCTCCGTCATAGGCGCAATCCACCTCGTAATCATCCTGCTCCAGGGAAAATCTTATGCCCTTCACTATCAGCTTTTCATCATCAACCACCAGTATTTTTTTACCCATCATCTTCCTCACTCAATACAAATGTAGTCTTCGATCCTTGAATACAAGGAATCTCCGATCCCGCTTACATTCTTGATATCTTCCTTCTTTTCAAAGGCGCCCACCTTGTTTCTGTAGGCGATTATATCCTTGGCTCTGCTTTCGCCTATTCCGGGTAACAGAGTTAGTTCCTTTACCTCGGCCTTATTGATATTCACTTTTGTTTCTTTCTGATCATCATTTTCACCGGAACCGTCGTCTATCCCGATTCCCGCGATCCTGTCTTTATGTGACAGAACTGATGTTTCTTCCAGTGAAGGCACATAGATCCTTTCACCGTCCTTCAAAAACCGGGCCAGGTTCAGGTACTCCCTGTCCGCTTCTTCCGAGAAGCCGCCCGCCTCTTCCAAAGCAGTGATCACCCTGCTCCCTTCTTCGACTCTTACAACGCCCGGGAGATTAACACTTCCGCACATATGTACCTCAATATAAAGTTTAGGTGTTACTGTGGGTATAGGCGAAGGCACTTTTGTAACAGGAGTTTCCGAAGATGTTTCCGATCTCCCGATGTCTCCCTTATAAAAAAATGCGTACCAAAGACCTGAAAGAATTGCAAAAGCAACGATCAGAGCAATAAATAATTTCTTATTCAATGTACAAAACGGCCTTTCCGTCCGCACATCTGTCCGCAGCAAGTATTTTAAATGAAAAAAGTAATATTAGCAACACCAAAATGAAATTTATATTTCTCAATGTCCTTAAAATATGATATGCTTTGTTATGATCTTGAGCGTTTCATGCTCATCAAATATAATAATTGCCGGAGAACAACATGAGTACAGAAAAACCCAGAAATCCTTCCCTTGATCTTATAAGAAGTTTAGCCATTATTCTTGTGGCAGAAGTTCATTCCATCAACAGGATCTATACCTTTAATCTTAAGAGCATGAACTCTCTCTCTTCCTATTCCTTTATATTCGGTAATTTTATGCATTCCCTGGGTCAGATGGGTGTGCCTCTTTTTCTGATGCTCACAGGCTATCTTCTGCTTCCCAGGAATTACAATACGGTAAAGGATGTGATCGACTTCTGGAAAAGAAAACTGATTCCTCTTTTGATCTGTTATGAGATCTGGGTGGCTGTATATGAACTCTTTGCCTCCTTTGTAATCCATAAAAAGGCCTTCACCTTTACATCCTGGCTGCGACACGCCTGCATGCTGGAAGATTTTGAGATCTTAAGGCATATGTGGTATCTGCCCACCATAATAGGCATATACATCTTTATCCCCTTTGTTTCCGTGATCTTAAAGAGCTTCTCTCCAAAGCTGTTCATTCTTCCTTTACTGGCAGGATATATATACATATTTGCAACCCCCACAGCCAATATCTTTTTGACCGGCGCCGAGCTGATCCCCTT
>JAFSWD010000141.1 GCA_017444675.1 Lachnospiraceae bacterium | reverse complement strand
TCATTGAGATCAACGGCGGAAAGACGGTTTCTGCCTGCTTTGTTGTAGGTGGCGGAGGAAAGATCCGGGGCTTTACCGAAGGTCTGGCAAAGGCTCTTAAACTGCCAAAGGAAAGAGTGGCCTTAAGAGGTTCTGAGGTGTTGTCCTTTGTGGAGTCGGTAAACGGAGACTTTAAGCCGGATCCCATGTATGTTACCCCCATAGGTATATGCCTTAATTATTACGAAAAGAAAAACAATTTTGTATATGCTTCCCTTAACGGAGATTCCGTTAAACTTTACGACAACAACAAGCTTACTGTATTGGATGTGGCCGTGGCTGCGGGATATCCAAACGAAAACCTTTTCCCGAAGAGAGGAAAGGCCTTGGAGTTTACCCTGAACGGTCAGGCAAGACTGGTGCGCGGCGAGCTTGGAGAAGCAGCTGTTATCAAGATAAACGGCAAAGAGGCGTCAGCCAGCTCACCCATAGAACCCAACGACGATATTACAATTGTAGAATCAACTGTCGGAGCACCCGGTTCCAAGGATGTGGAAAGACTTCCCGAATATAAGAGCGAGATCAGGTTCATTGTGGACGGAAAAGAAGTTACCTGTCCCAAGTTCATGTCTGCCAACGGAGATCTGGTTTCCGGATTTTACAGCATTAAACAGGGAGATAAGATCGAAACCCTGAATTATTACACCCTGGAGCAGATCCTGGAATGTCTGGGACTGTCTTATAAAGAAGGCATATACGTAAACAACGAGCCGGCGGATAAAAACACCAAGGTTTATGAGAACTTCAAGGTGGAACTGGAAAGAACCCCTTCCGCACCCGAACCCACTTTAAGCGAAAAGGTGGAAGAGATAAAGGAAGCAAACAGGCTTGAGGAAGAAGTGGTTTCTCAGATCGAAGCAGCTGCTGTTACCGAAATAGCTGATGCGGCACCGGTTAAAAAGACAGTTCAGGGAGGTTCCATCACCGTAAGCTTTAACGGTATTCCTCTGACTCTTTCGGGAAAGAGTGAATACAGATTCGTGGATGCTTCGGATCAGAGCGGCTTTGATATCCACAGTCCTCAGGGCAGCAACCTTGAGATATTGATAAATAAGATGAATGCCGCGTTCATAGATTTAATAAAGGACGGAGACTCTTTGGAGTTACATTGGATCAAATAATGAAAATTTGCAGCTTGGCAAGCGGAAGCAGCGGGAATTGTATCTTTGTTTCTTCCGGATTGACGAAAATACTCGTGGACGCCGGAGTGAGCGGAGTCAAGATAGAACATGAACTTATGGAGATCGGCGAAAGCATAGACTCTGTCGACGCCATACTTCTGACTCACGAACATATAGATCACATTAAAAGCATCGGTGTTTTGACGAGAAAACATGCCATTTCACTGTACGGAACAAAGGGGACCATAGACGGAGCCTTATACGGTAATCATCCTGTGGGAAAGATACCGGAAGGACTTTTGAATTATATCACCCCGGATGAATCCTTTATGATCGGTGATATCCTTGTTTCTCCTTTCTCTGTTTCTCACGATGCTTCCGATCCGGTAGCCTATTGCTTTGAAGCCGGAGGAAAGAAGATAGGAACTGCAACGGACCTGGGTTTTTTTGACGATTATATAGTGAATAACCTTAAAAATTCCCAAGTGTTGTATATTGAATCGAACCATGATGTGCATATGCTTGAAGCAGGTATTTATCCTTATGCTCTGAAGCAGAGGGTTAAGGGAAATAAGGGACATCTGTCCAATGACAGTTGTGCCTGTCTTGTCACCAGGCTGTGCAATGAATCGGAAGTTAATGTGGATCATGTGATCCTGGCGCATCTCAGCGCAGAGAACAACTTCCCGGAATTGGCCTATGAGACTGTGAATTCGGAAGTTAAGATAAAACTTGCTCCGGAAAAAAGACCGGAAATACATGTGGCACCCAGGGGACAGCATTCTTATATAGCTGAGATCTGAAACTGTTAAGCGATAAAATATAATATAAATCAGGCAAACGAACTTTTAAAGCAAAGGGCTTATGAGTCTTGCCGCATCGGAAAGGCGTAAATTATGAAAAGGGCAGTAATCACCGTAGTAGGAAAGGATTGCGTTGGTATCATCGCAAAGACCTGTACGTATCTTGCGGAAAACGGGATCAATATCCTGGACATTTCCCAGACCATCGTCAAAGAGTTTTTTAACATGATGATGATCGTGGATGTAACCGATATCAAAAAGGATTTTCTTGTGGTAGCCAATGAACTGGATGAATTGGGAAAGAAGATCGGAGTGTCCATTAAGATCCAACGCGAAGATATCTTCGATATGATGCACAGAATTTGACCTATTTAATATAATAACCGGGAGTTTTATAAGATGATTAATCGATCCGAAGTAATGGAAACCAATCGTATGATCACCGATTCCAAGCTTGATGTTAGAACCATCACTCTGGGTATCAGCCTTCTTTCATGCGTGGATTCCGATCTTAAGACCTGCTGCGATAAGATCTTCGACAAGATCACCGGGGTAGCGGGCAAGCTTGTGGAAACAGGCGAAGCTATTGAAAAAGAATATCAGATCCCCATTGTTAACAAGAGGATCTCAGTTACACCCATTTCATTGGTTGGAGGGGCTTGCTGCAAAAAGCCGGAAGATTTCGTGGAGATCGCAAAGACTCTGGACAAAGCGGCAAAGAAGGTGGGAGTAAACTTCCTCGGAGGTTATTCCGCACTGGTCAGCAAGGGAATGACCGAAGCGGAAAAGAATCTCATCCTTTCGATCCCCGAAGCACTTAAGGTTACAGACGTGGTGTGCAGCTCCGTTAATGTGGGCTCCACCAAAACAGGTATAAACATGGATGCGGTCAGACTTCTGGGCGACGTTATAAAAGAGACCGCCGAGAAGACAAAGGATGATTCCTGTATAGGCTGCGCTAAACTGGTAGTGTTCTGCAATGCTCCCGATGACAATCCGTTTATGGCAGGTGCTTTTCACGGAGTTACCGAAGCGGATGCGGTCATTAATGTAGGTGTAAGCGGTCCCGGGGTTGTAAAAACAGCACTTGAGGCAGTCAGAGGCGAAAGTTTTGAAGTGCTTTGCGAAACTATCAAGAAGACGGCCTTTAAGATCACCAGAGTGGGACAGCTCGTGGCAAAGGAAGCATCACAGATGCTGGGGATACCCTTCGGTATCGTGGATCTTTCATTGGCTCCTACTCCCGCTGTGGGAGATTCGGTAGCCGACATATTAAAAGAAATAGGTCTTGAACATCCCGGAGCTCCGGGAACCACCGCAGCGCTTGCTATCCTGAACGATCAGGTAAAAAAAGGCGGCGTTATGGCATCATCCTATGTTGGCGGTCTTTCGGGAGCTTTTATTCCTGTCAGTGAAGACAGAGGGATGATAGAAGCAGTGGAAAAAGGCGCTTTGACAATTGAAAAGCTGGAGGCTATGACTTGTGTATGTTCCGTCGGACTTGATATGATAGCTATCCCCGGAGATACACCCAATACCACGATATCCGGGATCATAGCAGATGAGATGGCCATAGGAATGATAAATCAAAAGACCACAGCAGTAAGGCTGATCCCAGTTATCGGTAAAAATATCGGCGACAATGTGGAATTCGGCGGGCTTTTGGGCTATGCACCCATTATGCCGGTAAATACCTTCGACTGTTCTGCTTTTGTAAACAGAACCGGAAGGATACCTGCTCCCATCCATTCGTTTAAAAACTGAAAGGCATATATATGCAATACATTACTGAAAATTATGATTATAAAAACATATTGTTTTATTTTGAACAGCTTACAAAAATACCCCATGGTTCAGGCAATGTAGATGCCATTTCCAATTATCTTTACAGTTTTGCTCTTGAACACGGTGCAAAATGCAGGCAGGATGAAAAAAAGAATGTTGTGGTTTTTCTTCCCGCAACACCCGGATATGAAGACAGAAAGACGATCATGCTTCAGGGTCATATGGATATGGTCTGCGAGAAGGATTCCGACTGCCCCCATGATTTCAAAAAAGATCCTCTGGAACTATACATAAAGGATGGAAGACTTAGAGCCAAAGGCACCACGCTGGGCGGAGATGACGGCATAGCCATTGCTTACATGATGGCTATAATAGCAGATAAAGAGGCGGAACATCCGGCTCTTGAACTCCTCATGACTACGGATGAAGAAACAGGAATGTACGGTGCTCAGGCACTTGATACTTCCGATCTTCAAGGTTCTTATCTGATAAACATGGATTCCGAGGAGGAAGGAAGAGTATTCTGCGGATGTGCGGGAGGACTCAGACAAAACTGTACTCTGGATCTCGAAAGAGAAGAAGTGACCGGAACAGTTGTTGACATAAAGATAAAAGGTCTGACCGGAGGACATTCCGGTGTCGAGATAGACAAGAACAGGACGAATGCCAATAAACTCATGGCCAGGCTCCTGTTTGAGTTCAGAGGACATCTGGATCACAGATTGGTGGAGCTTCACGGCGGAAAACTTGACAATGCTATCCCGAGAGAAGCTTTTTCAACCATTGTGATCAAGAACTTTGATCTTGAAGATTTCAAAGACATAGCGGGCGGTCTTGCGGCTAAATATAAGTGTGAACTTGAAACCTCCGAACCCGGTCTGGATTTTGAATTCTGTATCGATCCGGTGCCGAAAACTGTTAATGCGATCAACGGAAAATCCTACGGAAGTCTTTTGTATTTTTTGATCCAGTCGCCCAACGGTGTTCAGAGAATGAGTTCTGCGATCCCCGGTCTTGTTGAGAGCTCTCTTAACATGGGTATTGTTTTTACAGAAGAAAAGCAGGCTGTGATCAGATTTTCACTCAGAAGCTCCGTTACAAGCTATAAGAAATTCATGAGTGACAAGCTGGAGTATCTCATTTCCATTTTGGGAGGAGAAACATCAAGAGAAGGTAATTATCCGGCCTGGGAATACAAAAAAGACTCTGTCTTAAGAGGAGTTTTTAAGGAACTCTATCTGGAAGAATACGGAAAAGAACCTGTTTTTGAAGTGATGCATGCGGGGCTTGAATGCGGTCTTTTATTTGACAAATGCCCCGGACTTGATATAATCTCCATAGGACCTGATATGAGCGATGTTCACAGCCCCAATGAAAGTCTGGGACTTGATTCGGCCGTAAGGGTCTTTAAATTCCTTGAAAAGCTTTTAAAGCGGCTTCAATAAATCTAAGAGAGGACTATATAATAAATGGATCCCTTTAATGATAACAAAATAGATGATAAGGAGTATTTTTCCGACATTACCGAAAATGATCTGCCTGAGGAAGACCCTGAGGAGACAGAAGCAGTAAATGAAATGGTAAAGAACATTGCCGGCGGAGAAAATGCACACGGTTATGATGTTGACGGGGACGATGAGGAAGAATGGGTGGTCCATGATTCCAAATTGTTAAAGAAGATCTTTGCCGAAAAGGATAAGAAGCCAAAGACAGAAAAGCCAAAGACTGAAAAAACAAAGATCGAAAAGCCAAAAGCCGAAAGTCCTGTAACTGACAAAACCGTAATGAAAAAGCCTTCCGGGAATACAAGTATCAGACTGGATTCCAAAGAATATGCCAAGACGAAAACTCCCGGAGCTTATA
>JAFSWD010000140.1 GCA_017444675.1 Lachnospiraceae bacterium | reverse complement strand
TTCAGACAATTTTGTCCTCCGGGAAAAGAAATGTATTCCTATTATATGTTGGATAGAGAAACGATCTTTAGAACTCCTTCACTTTCAATCCAAGAATTTATTTCAGAAAATAAAAACTCTGAAGATCCGCCTGTTTTGCTCTTTTGTTCCGAGAACAAAATTTTGAAGGAAGAAGACTACGACATTATCCCTGTCTCTTCTTCAGCCCTGGTTTTCATCACTCACAAGGACAATCCTGTGACAGATTTAAGTATTGTTCAGCTCAAAGATATATATACGGGCGACATAGAAAACTGGAAAGATGTGGGTGGAAACGACAGTTTGATACTGGCTTTCCAAAGCAGCGAATCTCCTTACTGTGATGAAGAAATGAAGGCATCCCTAATGGGGGATGCTCCCTTTTGCCTGTCGCCTTTGGGATACGGAAGTTACTATCCCCGCCCTCTGGCAAAAAGCCAGATTCAAAATCCCTGTTACATTAACACCCCTTCTTCAATAGGATACACTTTTTCTTTTAACCTTAAGACCGAGTACTCAAATATGAAAGATCTGAAAGTATTGTCCGTAAATGGGTGGTATCCTTCGGAAGAAAATATATTAAACCAATATTATCGTTTTGAAACCAAGTATTATGCAGCGATCCGTAAAGACGAGCCTACAGACAGCATCTACAGAAAACTTGTGGATTTTCTCATTTCAACCGACGAAGGTCATGAGCTCATGAGAAATGTAGGCTATTATACCAATGGAGATAAATGATATGGGAAAAAACAAAACTGCCGCAAAATATATATTAAACCTGATGAAGCTCCGAATGGCTATTCTGGTCATAGCCTCGGTCGTACTGACCTATCGGATGCTGGTTTCAAAATTTATAGTACTTGTATTAAAGCACAATAATACCTCCTGGACCCTGCCCGTTCTGGCGCTGGTCATGGGGCTTGAGCTCTTCCTGACCTATAGATGGACTTACGGAAAGAAAAATCTTTATATTCATTTGGGCTGTGAGTTTTTCCTTTTGTTGGCAGGCAGTTGCGCCTACCTCCTGGCTTTTTCCGGAACAAAGGAGTACCTGTTGCTGGGAGTATATGCAGTTTACTTCTTCCTTCCTCTCCTTTTGATCGATTATATCCCCATGCTGCTCATACTCCGTGAAAAGAAGGAACCACTAACTGACCAGGTCTCTTCTGTTATAGATGATAAATGAAGATACTATGCATAGTACCGTCACTGTCGCCGCGATCACAATCGCGGCGATCTTTATTTCTTCTCCCGAAAAGATCTCCGATGCATTGGAATAAGAATAAGGACCTATTATTACCGATCCCTTCAGATCCGGTACCACTCTTCCGATCACGTCAAAGAAATACAATATCATGGTCAGAGCTATTCCCATTCCCATACGGTTTTTCCCGGAAAATGAAGAGACGAGAAAACATATGCCTGCGATCTCAAAGTCCATAAGCAGCTGTAAAGCCATGTATTTTAGAAGATCCGCTGCCGGGATACTTTCTTCGAGAATAACAAAGCCCAGTGCATATAAAAAACCGCAAAGTACCGTAAAACCTATAAGCGAAAGGATCAGAAACAGCCCCTTAGCGGCCATCACCCCGGTTCTTGAAACCGGCAGGGAGAAAAGAAATTCACCCGTATGTATCTCTTCTTCCTTGGAAAGAATGCCTATGGCCAGGATGGCTGCAAACATTCCGCCGCCCAGACCGTGAACCGCGCCGACCTCCGTGGCAAAGTAACCGGTCAGGGTGGATATGCTTAAGGTGCTCATTCCGAAAGCGTCGGAGAAGACTCCCATATTGGAAAAAGCGTCGGCCATCTGCTGCATCTCGCCTTCCATGCTGCTGTAAAGGAGAATGCAAAAGAATCCAAGTCCGCCCACTGCCAGGCTCCAGATCAAAAAGCTCTTAAGGTTAAGTTTTATCTCATTTAAAAATATAGCTCTCATAGTTTTCCTCCGTTTGATCGATCCTTACATATAAAATCTTAAAAACTCTTCGTCATCTATCTTTGGAGACTCCAGCATAGTAAGCCTGCCCTCCCGCATTATGGCCGCATGTCTGCAATACTTGTTCACCTCTGCCAAAACGTGGGTGGAAAGAAGGCAGGTGGCTCCTTTTTTCACATAATCCTCTATCAATTCGAAAAACACCTTCTGCATAAGAGGATCCAGACCGCTGGTGGGTTCATCAAAAACAAAGAGTTGGGGCTTATGCTGCATGGCACAGACAATACTTACTTTCTTTCTGTTTCCCAAAGACAGATCCTTTATCTTCTTTTTCGTATCCACTTTAAGCCGCTCGCAGAGCATGGCAGCTTCTTCGCCGCAATCCTTTTGTCTCACATCCGCAGCATACGCGATAACCTCTCCCACTTTCATATTCATGTAAAACCAGGCTTCGGAAGGCATATATCCCACATTTTTAAGGATCTCTTCGTGATACTTTACGCTGTCCATTCCAAGTATCCTGATCTGCCCTGCTCCAAACTTAAGGAAGCCCAGCATCGACCTTATCGTCGTGGATTTTCCGGCTCCGTTGGG
>JAFSWD010000139.1 GCA_017444675.1 Lachnospiraceae bacterium | reverse complement strand
CCTTTGCCCGAAGCTCCTTTAAGAAGATACATTTTACCTGCTTCAAATGCGTGACAGAAATCCATGATAACTTCTATATTGTTTTTTCCTTTTCTATACGTTTTTCCGAGATTACTTGCCTCAATCCTCATTGGGTTGCTCCTTTATATATAAACTGTTTTTACATTAAAATATTGTTCGATTGAATCATCATGTGAAATCACTATTATAATTTTCCCTTTAAGTTTATTTAATATTTTTTCAAAAATACGTAATCTTGTTTCTTCATCAATACAAGAAAATGATTCGTCAAAAATATATACGTCCGCTTGTTTCAACAAGGTTCGGGCTATTGATAGGCGTTTGATCTCTCCTCCGGAAAAACATATCATATTTCTTGTAAGCATCTTCAAGTGGTCTTGTGTAACTACGCGTGCATCGTTTTGATTCTCTTATTTTTGATGAAAACAAACGGGTGATTCGTTATGCCTTATATAAAAATTTTGCGTGAAAAATAATTCAGTTCGCTAGCATGCTACCATTGTAACTAAAAAAAATCAACCGTAAATAGGCTGATTTTTTGATTTTTTTTTGGCACATTATTACCTTGAATATGTTCACAGAACTGTAACGATTTTCTCATTTTAATTTTTATAAAACTATGATAAAATACGTAAGACCAAAACAAAGGAGGAAGCCATGCTGAGAGATCTGGTTTTAAACAACAGAAGCTACAGAGGTTTTGATGAGAGCTTTAAGGTGAGTGAAGAGGAGCTTAAAGAACTTGTGGACATGGCAAGACTTACTGCTTCGGGTGCGAATCTGCAACCGATCAAATATCATCTGATCACCGGTGAAAAAGAAGTTGAAAAGATGAACGGCCTTACCAGATGGGGAAAGATGTTGACGGAGATCACACTTCCGCATCCGGGACAATATCCCACAGCCTATATTCTTATGGTTGTGGATACAGACATCTGTAAGGATCCGGGTAAAGCCGATACCGATGTGGGTATCGCTGCTCAGACCATCCTTTTGGGAGCGGTTGAAAAAGGAATGGGTGGCTGTATGATAGGAAATTTCGATAAGGCAAAGGCCTTCGAGATCTTCTGTCAAAAAGAAAACCATGTTCCTGTTTTGGCCTTGGCCATAGGAAAACCATTGGAGAAAGTAAATTTGGTGGATGTGGGTGAAGACGGCAGTACGAAGTACTATCGTGACGAAAATGATGTGCATTATGTACCGAAACGTAAATTAGGGGATGTTTTGGTATAGGGGAATAGATCAAGGGCTTAAAAAGAGGTAAAAAAAGATGTATGATTTCAGTCAATTGACAAAGGACATTTACAACGGCAGAGAGATCGAGTTTGCAATGGATAACACGGATTATGCCATCACCTACACCATGGAAGGAAGGCAGATATCCAGAAATGACAAGCTGTTGGTGGATAAGACCGGAGATATCGATAAGTTCATGGATATCCTTACCAACTCCGATATCATAGAAGGGCACAGCATGAAAGATGTATTTGATGCCCAGTTATACAACAGAGGATCGCTTTACATCCTGTAGTCCTACAGGACCGTATTACTTTACAAATCCTCCTTAAGAGCGTATACTTGCTATAATAAGCTGGCTCTTAAGGAGGTGTTTTTTATGAAAAATCTCATCAGATGGTTTAAAAGCATAAAGAAAGAACTTTTTGTTCTGGGTATATTGAGCATAGCGATCGGCGCAGTTATGGTGATCTATCCCGATACGGTGAGCAAAGTCATATGTTATGTTATAGGTGCACTTTTGGTGATCTCCGGCGGCTTTGTATTATTGGCCATGCTGGTTCAGAAAGGCGCCAAGCCCTTTACCTTAAGGGTGATTGCTGCGGCAATGGCAATGGCGGTGGGCTTTTTATTCATCTTCGGCGCCGACTTCGTTTTTGATATCCTTTGGGTTTTTATAGGCATAGGAATAATCATGAATTCATATTTTAAGACTCAATATGCCTATGAGCTTAAGTTTTCCGGAAGCCCCAAGTGGGGTATAAACCTTGTTTTATCCATGATCTCTTTGGCATTGGGTATCATTCTGATCCTGGAGAGAGATGCTGCACAGAACACCATGATCCGTCTTACAGGTATATTCCTAGCGGTGGACGGTCTTTGCGATATTGCGGCAGTGTTCACCTTTGTTGCCGATTTCAGAAGGATAAGAAAGGCAGAAAAGGCGGAAGAGAAGGAAAAAGCTATGCAGGAGAAGCTCTCCAAGAGGGAGGCAAAACTTGCGAAGAAAATTGCCAAAAAAGATAAAAAGGGTAAGGAAGAGCCGGACGTTATCAATTTAAGCGATGTAGTAATGAAATCCAAGGAACAGGCAGCCATGGAAGAAGAAAACCTGAGGAAGGAAGCTTCCGATACAGCAGAAAAGCCTGCGGCAGTAGGAGATGACAAAGATGATTAAAAGGCCGGTAAGGCCTTTTTGAAATTAGAAAGGGACAAAAATGGAAAGAATCATTCACAGTCTGCTGGAAACGGACATGTACAAGTTTTCAATGGGGCAGGCCATCTATCATCAATTCAGCGATTACAAGACCACCTGGAGCTTTAAATGCAGAAATGAGAATGTTCATTTCACAAAGGAAATGGTGGACGAGATAAGAATACAGATTCTTCTTTATTGCGAACTTCGTTTTAAGGAGGAGGAGCTGGAGTATCTGAACGGCATCAAGTGGATCAAGGGCTCCTACGTGGATTTCTTAAGGCTCTGGCAGCCCAGATACGCTGATTTTGAGATAGGAACCGACTCTGAATGCGGACTCGCCATAGAGACCAAAGGAACCTGGCTCAATACATCTATGTACGAGATACCCACTCTGGCCATTGTAAATGAAGTTTATTTCCGTATGGCATATGATTACTCAACCCTTTTTGAAAGTTTTAAGAGAAGGCTTGACGAGAAGGTGAACCGGCTTTTGGAAGGTAAATACAAGCTGGGGGCCTTCAGTGAATTCGGGTTAAGAAGAAGATTGTCGGGAGAGGCTCAGGAACTGGCTGTTAAAGAACTTTGCGGTCATAAATATAAGGATTCGGTCTGTGTAGGTACTTCCAATGTTTATCTTGCAAAGAAGTTCGGTGTAACACCTGTGGGAACCATGGCCCATGAATGGATCATGTGCATAGGGCAGGGCACACACAAGCACAATCCCGCCTATTCCAATTGGTTTGCCATGGATGCCTGGGTAAAGGAATACGGTATTCTTAACGGAACCGCTCTTACGGATGCCATTACCACGGAATGTTTCCTGGAGGATTTCCAGCTGACCTTTGCCACCCTGTTCAGCGGCGTAAGACACGACAGCGGAGATCCTTTCGAATGGGGAGATACCATGATAGAGCACTATAAGAAGCTGGGTATAGATCCCAAGACCAAGACCCTTCTTTTCAGTGACAGTCTGGACTTTGAAAGAGCGGATAAGATCCATTCCTATTTTGACGGCAAGGTAAAAACAGCCTTTGGAATAGGCACGTATATTGCCAACGATACGGATGTTGAAGCTTTGAACATTGTCATGAAGACCACAGCCTGCAACGGTATGGATGTGGCTAAGATATCGGATATAGACGGCAAGGGAATGTGCAAAAACCCGGAATATGTAGATTATCTTAAGAGATGTATAGATTGGCGACTGACTCATAAAAATAGCAAGATTTGAGAAATTGACTCATAAATTTAACACATTTGTCTTTTTTTTGACACATTGCTTTATTATAATCTTGTTGAGTTCATAAATAAATCATTTTTATGCGGGAGTTGACCTATTGCCTTTATTCGGTATACATGATACAATTGCCGCGTAAGCCATCGAAAGGAGGCAAAATGGTATGAAAAACAAGATGAAGAGAAGGATTATGGAAGTTGTTTTGTCCGCACTTTTGGTAATGAATGTTGTGGCTGTTGCAGCTTGCGGTAAGGAAGAAGAGGTTGCTCCTACACCTACACCCACAACTGCGGTAGTTGTTGCAACAAAGGCTCCGACTAACACTCCCGTACCTACAGTTGCTCCTACAGCTACGAGCACACCCAGACCTACGGCTACAGCTACTCCCAAGCCCACGGCTACAACTGCTCCTACAGTAGCTCCTACAACTACAGAAGCTCCGGCAGCAACAGCAACACCTACAGTAGCACCTGTAGATGATACCACACCTAAGACAGGTGACAGCGATGTTCTCGGTATCCTTGCAGTTATCGCAGCTTTAGGTACAGCAGCATTCTTCACAGTATCCAAGCTTACACGCAGATAAGCAGGGGTCGGTTGAATTGAACGGGTAATTAAAATAACCGCACAGTCATAGGCTGTACGGTTATTTTTTTCTTAAAAAAAAACAAGCGGGCAGATGTCTCTGTCCGCTTAAGTTTTTAAAGGATACTGAGAGTGGTCTCACTGTCAAAAAGATACATGCTCTTGGCAGGAAGATAAAACTCCAGTTTGTCCGAATCCGGCATTTGATGGGGATCTATCTTTAAGATAGCCTGTTCACCGTCGATGTTTATGTATATGTTTGCACTGTCACCCAAAAGCTCCGTAAGTTCCACATCGCAATTAAGAGTGAAAGAGGGCACTGAGCTGTCGGGGATAAGAGCTACAGCTTCGGGTCTGAAACCAAAGAAAACTTCATGACCGTTGTATTTGTCCAGAACATCCTTTTTTACGGCTTCTTTAAGGTCCAGCACATTTTTACCTATGCTGAGCTTACCGTCCCTTATAACGGTCTTTATAAGGTTCATGGGAGGCTCTCCGATGAAGCTTGCCACGAAGGTATTTACGGGATTAAAGTAAAGATCGTAAGGAGTTCCGATCTGCTGGATATAACCTTCCTTCATTACTACGATCCTGTCGGCCATCGTCATGGCTTCGGTCTGATCGTGGGTAACATAGATGGTGGTTGCGCCGGTCTCCCGATGGATCTGGGTGATCTCGGAACGCATGGTAACACGCTGCTTGGCATCCAGGTTGGAAAGAGGCTCGTCCATTAAGAATATGCCTACTTTACGGATAATGGCACGTCCTACGGCAACTCTCTGACGCTGACCGCCGGAGAGGGCACGGGGCTTTCTGTCAAGATAATCCGTTAATCCCAGGATCTTTGCGGTTTTCATTACACGCTGCTCGATAACGTCCTCATCCACGCCCTGCAGTGTCAGGCCGAAGGCCAGGTTGTCATAGACGGACATATGAGGATAGAGGGCATAGCTTTGGAAAACCATAGCTATTTCACGCTCACGGGGACCTTTTTCATTGGCAAGGTTTCCGTTTATCAGCATGTCTCCCTTACTGATGTTTTCAAGACCTGCGATCATGCGAAGAGTCGTTGACTTTCCGCAGCCTGAAGGACCTACGAAAACTATGAATTCACCCTTTTTAACATCAAGGTTGAAATTGTGGACGGCATGGAAACCGTTGGGATATATTTTATTGATATTCCTTAATGAGAGATAAGCAGTATCTTTTTCGGCCATTCTTTTTCTCCTTTAGGTTAGAAAATTCCCACATATCTTAGTATTGCAATGGTTAAAAACATTGTAAATATGGATGCGATACAGGTGAATACCACCAACTGTCCCGCAAGTTTATCGTCACAGCCCATTTCACCTGCCATAATGGCACTTGAAACAGCAACGGGAGTTCCGAAAGCTGCTACATAGGCTGCAAAGTGAGCACCGTTGTGCATATGCATAACAAAGTATGCAAAGGATAGTGTAAGTGCGGGAACGAGCACTGTTCTAAGGATCGTTCCGAAGATTATAGGTTTTAAATTGGTCTTTACGGAAGCAAATTCAAACTTACCGCCCAGAACCAGAAGAGCCACGGGAGTGGCACATTTTTCAAGGGATTCCATTGCCTTGTAAAGGGGCGTTATATCCGATAAACGCCAGGTTATGCCTGCCTTTACCAGAAAACCTCTTAGGATCACTGCCAGGACTCCGGACAAAGCTCCTATGATAAGAGGATTCTTTGCAGCTTTAAGAAGAATATCCTTAACATCTGCCTTGCCCTTTTCACGATCATCCGTAAAGATGGTGAGGGTGATAACCGCAAGGAAGTTTAAGGTGGGAACGAAGATACCCGCCAGAAGACTTGCCGTAGCCATTCCTTCCTGCCCGAAAAGGGAGGAAGCAAGGGAAAGCCCTATAAGAGCGTAGTTGGATCTGAACATTGCCTGGATCAGCACGCCTCTTGTGCCCGGACGATCCTTATAGGGGATGGTGAGCAGGATACCGAGAATGAAGATCCCGACCAAGGCCAGTTCACTGTAGAGCACAAAGCCGAAATCTATACTTTCAAGAGTTTCTATCCTGTAAGTGCTTAAGAAAAGCATTATAGGAAGCAGAACCCTGAAAACCAGCTTATTGCCCTGAGCCAGGAAATTGTCGTTGATAAAGCCGATCCTTTTTAAAACATAGCCCGTAGCCATAAGAAAGACAATGGGGAGTACGGCGTTTGCCGCAAATATCAAAGTATCACTCATTTTATCCGCCTCAGGATCTCGGTATAGCACAGGATGAAGGGAGCGACTCCCTTGGCATCGTTTTCCACTACGGGTTCGGAAATATAGTATTCAAAAGTGCCGTCACGACGGGGATTGTTCTCGGGACCGAGGCCGGCCACAAGGCATATGCCGGACAGAGAAAGCCCTTCCTTAGTTTCTTTTAAGTACTTTTTACAGATACCGTCAAAGGTCTTTTGACCCATCCCGGCATATCTTTCCTCTACGATACCAAGTCTTGCGGCCTTTAGCATGGCATAGGCCACCATGGCGCTTCCGCTGGTCTCAAGATAGTTTCCGGTAAGCTCTCCCTTATTAACTACCTGATAGTACATTCCTGTCTCAGGATCCGCATATTCGGATATATTGATGATAAGATCCTTAAGTATGCGCCTGATGGGTTCGGCAGAAGTGCTGTCCATGATCTCTGCGAGATCGGAGAGTGCGATAAGGAACCAGCCGATGGAACGGAGCCAGAAGTTCTTGGAGCAGCCTGTAACGGGATCTGCCCAGAATGCCTGTTTGCTCACGTCACATCCATGGAAATAAAGGCCTGTGGCAGGATCCTTCATGAGTTTTTCAACGTTGGTTATCTGTTTTACGATATCGGAGTAGTCGCCATGACCAAAGTTCTTTTCGTAAAGAGCGGAAAAAACCTGAGCCATATATATGCCGTCAAGCCAGATCTGATGAGGATAGATCTGTTTGTGCCAAAAGTTTCCCGTTTCGGTGCGGGGCTGACCAAGGATCTGATCATGAAGATTTTCTATGGCTTTTTTGTACTTTTCGTTACCTGTCTTTTCGTAAAGGGGGAAGAGTACACGGCCTTCGTTTATGTCATCAAGGTTATACTTATCCATGGAATAACCCAGGATATTGCCTTCTTCATCCACATAGTAGTTTATAAAGTCCTCGGCAAACCGTGCATAGCTGTCGTCTCCGGAAATAGAGGACAACAGATTTAAAGCGGTTACCATGCATCCGTCGATATAATTCCAGTGGGGCTTTTTGCCCTGACGTATGCTTTCTATGTTCCAGACCGGCGCGGCCGGAGTCGACTCCTTTAAAAGTCTTTTAAGGTAATTGTTTATTATTTCGTACATATAAGATTCCTATTGTTTATTTTGCCCACATTTTTTGCAATAAGGGGATCGGTATCAGCACCGGTAACGGTAACATCCTTTATATTAAGTTTCTTTACATTATCAAAGTACATACCGCCGCGAAGGAATTCCTCAGCGTAGTTTCTCATGGCAGGCTTTCCGGGCTTTGCATCGGGAGAGTAGGTGAAGGATATGTTTTCAACCGTGATCTCTTCAATGGGCATTTCCGGAAGACCGTCACAATAGCAGGCGCATACATGGCAGTTTTCACAGGTCATGTTGCGGAAGGTGAATTTTCCGAGATAAGGAGTCCTGTCATCCACAGGCAATTTGTCCCTGGACCATACATACTCCGTGAAACGGTCGGGATCACAGCAGTTGTACCACATGTTCATAACGATGGGAGTAAGAACATCCGTCATCTTGATATTTTCAAAAAGAACTCCGTCGATAACCGCATCCTTACCGCGTCCGCGTCTTGTCTTAATGCGAAGTCCGCGATCGGTACTGTTAAAGATACAACGGTTAACGGTGAGATTGGTAACGCCTCCGCCCATTTCACTGCCCAGAGTAATGGCTCCGTGACCGAACTGCATCAGGCAGTTGCGGATTGTGTGTCTGTCGGCGGGGGTCTTGTATTTACGGCCCACGTCTATCTTTCCGGACTTAATGGCTATACAGTCATCGCCCACACTGAATCGGCAGCCGATGATGTTAACGCAGCTGCAGGCCTCAGGATCGCAGGCATCCGTGTTGGGACTGTCCTTGGGCGCATTTATGGAAAGATCGTAAAAATTCACCTTCTCGGAAAAATAGGGGTGAAGCTGCCAGGAAGGGGAATTCTGAATAACAAGACCGTGAAGCGTAACATCAGAACATCTGTTAAGGAAAACCAGTCTGGGACGGGCAATGGGATCATCCCTGAAATCTGTCCACCAGGTGCTGTTCTGAGCGTTTCCGTCTATGGTGCCGCGGCCGATGAGATTAATGTCTTCCGCGTATTCCGCATGGATCAAAGACTGATACATTGTCCTTTCTTCACCTTCAAAGGTGGCAAAGGGGATATCACAGGCTTTATCCAGATCCGCGGCGGTTCCGGGTATCACAGGATAAACCGCCTTGTCTGTGCTTCCCAGAAGAGTTGCGCCTTCGGCAAATTCCAAGGTGATATGGCTCTTAAGGAAGAGGGGAGCGGAAAGGTAGGTTCCTGCGGGAAAATAGAGTCTGCCCTGTTTGGGAAGGCAGGCGATGGCAGTCCTTAAGGCAACGGTATCATCCGTTTTACCGTCTCCCTTGGCTCCGAAAGCTTTCACATCTATACAGCAACTTTCGGGCAAAGTCTTAAATTGAAAGGCTTCGTCTGAAATGCTTATTTCTATTTTGTACGTGGTATGAGGTTTAAGGCCGAAAAGAGAAAAAACATTCTCCCTGCAACCGGTCTTTACAGTTTCTCCGTTAAGAATGATATCGTATTCCGTATCATTGTAAAAGGGAAGATCGTTTTGAAGTTCAAAACATCCCGAAGAGGAACTGATATAGAGACTTTTGATCATTATTTGACTCCTTTTTGCTTATCAACGGCGTCTTTTATTATCTTTTTAAAGGTATTTCTGACAGTAATAAAAAGCATATCCACAATAAGATAAAAAAGGCCGAAAAGTAAAGGCTCGACACCGAGAAAGAGCTCGTCTGTCTTGCCGGTTACGGACATAGCCGCAATATTTATGAGATTATATATCTGTCTTACAAAAGCAAATACTATGAAGGCATATATAATGTTTAAGAAGAGAGAGGGCAGTCCTTTCTTGGGGAACATGATATAGCAATCCAGATCCTTTATATCTCTGTCAAAGAATCTGAGAAAATTATTTTCCAAAAGGTCGGTGATAACACCCAGGGCAAAGGCGAAAACAAAGATCAGATCCAGGCTGTCCAGGTAGGTTCCAAGACCCCAGAAGATGAAGAAACAAGCTGCTCCCTTAAACCAGAACTTGGTGAAAAGCACCTTTACAAGCCCGGGTATATGAAACTTCTTTTTGCCCGTATATTTTCTTATCTCTTCGTCGGATACTTCGGGAGCGGTGGAGGCATTGGCGTTTACCAGACGGTCTACGGCTCCGGTATTCAGTTTGTAATAGTCTTCAACCTTTTTTTCCTTTTCCTTTGGGGTTACTGACTGTTTCTTACCCATTTAAAAAATTAATCCTCCGAAAGGTCTATGGCTTCCATGTCGTTGTTACCTTCAACTTCGATGGAGGTATTGATCTTCTTTAAGAATCTGCCGTATACAGGCATAGTGATATTCAGCGCCGCAGCTACGATCACCAGGATGATGTGGGTGAAAAGCACGGAATAGGCCTTGGTGATATAGTCGGTGAGCTGAATGTTGTTGGCTTCTCTTGTAACCGCCGTGTATATTCTTGAACGGAAGGTTATATCCGAGACAATGATGGCTGCCAGCATTATGTAGGTCAGTACGATAAAGCCGATATGAGGCTTCTGACGTCTGGGATAGGAATTCAGGAAGCATACAAACACAAGAATGGAGCAGAGCATTGTAACGAATTCACAAAAGCCCATCATTTTGCCCTGGATCATTGAAAGCGTGTCAGATATGCAGGTAAGGTTCAATGCGTAATACAAAAATGCAATTACCAAAAAACATCCCGGTATGATCTGGGGATTCCTTTTTAGAGAAACAAGGAATTTTCTGAAAGATTCTTTTATTCCTTTGTTTGGTTTATTGTTTTTCATCCGGAAAGGCTCCTTATTATATGACTTCTTATTTTATAGCATTTGTTGTTTCTTTGTCGAAGAAATGCATCTTTGTGAAATGGACCTTGATCTTATCTCCTGCTTTATAGGTGCACCAGGAACGGAATTTACAGGTCATTCTGATCTTGCCCGAGTAGCCGTGTACCAGAGTGGTCTGGCCTAGGTTTTCGTTGGTGAAAACGGAAAGATCTATGGTTCCGCCTTCATCGATATCCTCGGGACGAACGCCCAGAGTGATCTCTTTTCCTTCGTAGGAAGAGAGCAGTGCTTTCTGCTCGGGTGAAAGAGGAACATTGAATTCGCTGCCCTTAAGGGTGTCTCCGGTGACCTTCATATCAAAGAAGTTCATGGGAGGAAGTCCGATAAAGCTGGCAACAAAGATATTTGCGGGATCATCGTAAAGCTCAAGAGGTGTACCTATCTGCTGAACATGGCCCATGGACATGCACACGATCCTGTCTGCCAGGGTGAGAGCTTCTGTCTGGTCATGGGTTACATAGAGCATGGTGGCCTTTAAACGCTTATGAAGCAGCAGGATCTCACGTCTTGTGGATCCGCGAAGCTTGGCATCCAGGTTGGAAAGGGGCTCGTCGAACAGGAAGATACGAGGTGTACGAACAATGGCACGACCCATGGCTACACGCTGTCTCTGTCCGCCGGAAAGCTGAGAAGGCTTCTTGTTAAGCTGGTCCGTAAGACCGAGGATCTCAGCAGCGGCAAGCACTTTTTCATGGATGACATTTTTGTTTTCTTTTCTTAAGTTAAGGGAGAAAGCCATATTCTCATAAACGGTCATATGTCCGTACAAAGCATAGTTCTTGAAGACCATGGCCATGTCTCTGTCTTTGGGAGGCATGGTGGTAATGTCTTTGCCGTCCAGGATCAGATGACCGCTTGAGATGTCTTCAAGTCCCGCTACCATACGAAGGGTAGTGGATTTACCGCAACCTGAAGGGCCGACTAAAACTATGAGCTCGCCGTCTTTTACATCCAGGTTGAAATCGTAAACAGCCTGGACCTTGTTGTCGTATATTTTGTTTAGAGTCTGTAATTTAATCTCTGCCATAAGTTATTCTCCGGATCAATTTGTAGCACTGCTCTTTGTATAAGCCGTAAGGGTTCTGTTTTTTATTATACCGATGACTCCACCCATAAGGGCAAAGGCGGCGGAAACAAGGAGAAAGAAGATGACCCGGGCATATTGTCCGTCTTCCATGATCACCTTATCAACTCCGCCTACAGTGATGACGGTGGAGTGAGCCTTGGCGGGAAGATAGAAGATACGACCTATCTGCAAAACTCCTATTACTACCAGTATTATGGAATAACCGAGACTGTATTTCTTTACGCCTTCCGAGCAAAGGAAGGTGAAGAGCATGAACAGCAGGTTATAAATGACAGAGGCGCCGATGAGGATGGAGTAGTAGAAGTTGCCCACATCGGATTTATAGATACTTACAAAATAAAAAACGTTGAACAGTATTGAAAGAAGGGCGAAACCTGAAGAAAGTTTATTCTTGGAATATTTCATCCTGTCTTTTCTTATTGTGGATGCATCCATAAAATTTATGCCTCCTTTCCTTTTTGTATAAGTTTTTGTTCTGACTTCATAAGACTGAATTTCCAGACGGCATTGATGAGCAGAAGAGCATCAACAGCCAAAAGCAGTCCGAAGACGAAGTAGGCCGCATCAAACCAGAAGGTGGATTCGCTGTAGGCGGAATTAAAAAGCTCCGCAAAAGTCTTAAGAGCTTCAAAATCTATTGTTGTAAGGAATTGTATCTTAAATGCCTGTACCTTGGGCAGACTGTAAACAGCCGCTGCGATACCGGCGATGATATTCAAAGTTATGGTTATGATATTTCCTATATAATAACGTCTTCTCTTGTTTGTGTTGGTCACAAAAAGAGTGAGAGAGATAAGGATCAGGCCGATGCCTATCCTGGTCAGACTGTAGTTAAAGGGCTGCATATCATAGAATATGATCGAGCCGGGAACCCATGTAAGGGTGGGATCTTCTGGATCCATCATCGTGGCGTAGAAGCAGTCATATATATCCGTCATGATACCGAGGGAATATAAAAATACGATAAAGCTTGCCGCGAGAGTAGCAAGGCATATTATTTTTTGGAATTTCATCTGTGCTTTGTACATTTTGTTTTACTCCACGATTGAGTTTTTTAATATTGTTCCGTGGCGGCCATAACCGCCACGGAACAAGGGGTGTAAAAATTTAAGGGCTTAAATTACTTAATATCGCTGTTATAGAAATCAGTGAGTCTCTTCCAAGCCTGCTGCTTAAGAGCAAGATAGGTCTTTCCGTTCCAGGTATTGGTAACGGTGCCGAGTACATCGGCTCTTGTGCTTAAGGAATCTCCTGAATAACCCTTTGCAATGATGTTTACAAAAAGGTTATTCTGTCCCTTACCGGATCCGAAGTATCCGCTTGCGGCATCTGTGATCTCGGTGTAGGAATTAAGAAGATCTGTTTCAACCGTTGTATTGGGAAGGACGGTAGGAATGGATGTGTACCAGGGGTTGGAAGTGATGGCAAGTTCAGGATGCTTGATAGTTCCGAGGCCGATGGCTGTGGAGATCTTGGAAGCACCTTCTCTGCCGACTTCATGTGTGCACTGATATTCGAATGCCTGGCTCTTTACGAAGGAGAGAGTGGATCCGAGATACTGACGTGCAAAGTTTGTATAGTTACCGGAAGCAAGCTTCCAAAGAGCTTCGTATGTAGCATCTGAAATAACGGGCATGTCTTTACCGTTAAAGGAGAAGGTTACATAGGAACCGTCAGCATTTGTCTTAATGAATGCGTCGGGACCGTAGGACATAAGGATCTGGCCTTTTTCGCTGTAAGCGTAGTCAATAAGTGCAAGAGCAGCATAGAGCTTGTTTTCGTCTTTGCCGACACCCTTTACGGAGATAGCCCATGCATCTGTCTTAACAGAACGCCAGGACTCTGTAAATCTCATATAAACGCCGTTTGCATCTGTTCCGTCATACCATCTTGCGACGGGAACCATAACTGCCATGTACTTTTCGCCTGTCTGGCCGTTCTTGTTGAGATTGGTCTCGTTAAGAATGGTCTGAGTCTGGTTATAGTCATAGCTCATGAAACCGAGATCGTTTTCGAGCATTGTGGAACTTGTTTCGGCTGAGTTGTTGATGAAGGACTCGGAGATGAGACCTTCTTTAGCAAGAGCATTCATTCTTTCAAGTGCAACATATGCTTCTTCGTCGAGACGAGCATCATGAATCTGTCCGTCAGTACCTACATAGAGGTAATCAGATCTGGATTCCATACCACGTACTCCGAAGAGGATGCCTGCAAACTTGTAAAGGTCAACACGACGCTGATTGTTGGCATCTTCTCTTGAGAAGAGACCTTCAACGTTATCTGTGCCGTTAAGAGTCTGAGGGTTAGCAACTACGCAGCGAAGAAGAGCTACCAGCTCATCTGCATCCCATGCTGCGTTCTGTCCGATGAAGAGATCGGAACGCTTTGTTCCGTAGTAGCCGTTGTATGCCTTGTCGATGTAATCGCGAAGCATGTTAACAGCGTCAACGCCGTTAAGCTTACCCTTTGCAAGGGAAGCGTTCATGGCCGAAACGATGTTGCCTGCCTTGTCGTAATCCTTTGTTACTTTTTCTGTGGACTTTCCGTCTGCCTTTACAACATCAACGGATACTTTTCCGGAGGTAGGCATATAAGGCTGATATACAGCAGCTGCAACAGTGTTGGAAGAGGAAGCTGTAAACTTGCCGCTACCGTCAAGGAGCTTCTCTACCCAGTCTGTTCTCATAAGAGGCATACGCTCGATGTCGTTAACACCATCGAAGTAAGGAGCAAAGTAGATGGCACCCTTGTTGGATCCTGTGGTGGAACCGGTGATGGAGAGACGAACAATGGGGTTGGCATCAAGATAGGCCTTGAAGTTGGGCATCTTATCAAGATAATTACCGATGTTTACAAGCTGTCCGTTGTTACCGTACTCGGTAAGGGTTCCGGCATTACCTGTAACCATATCTACCTGATCGAGCTGCTCTTTCCAATAAGCAAATTCCTTCGTAGCGCTGTTTCCCTGATACTTGTCCTCGAACTTAACGTTGAGGATCTTCTCGAACTCTGCCCAGGTAGGCTTTAAGTCGCCGGTATGGTAGGTCTTTCCGTCGGGAAGAGCGATACCTTCACCTGCAACATCGGCTGAGAAGGAGATACCTGTCTTTGCGCTGTTGTAACCGCAGGCAAGACGAAGAGTGGTTCCTGCGGCATAGAGATCGCTGACGGTCTTTACGGGCTCAGGAGTGGGAGTAGAGGTAGCCTTTGCAGTTTCATTGTTGTTAGTGTTGGTGTTGGTGTTTGTGTTAGTGCTGGTGGAAGGGGTAGGTGTAGCTGTTGTTTCGGGCAGTTTGTTGCCGCAAGCTGTTGTTGCGAACATAGCTGCGCAAAGAAGCAGAGACACCAGAAGTTTTTTCTTCTTCATACTATAGTTCTCCTCTTATTATATTTTATTATGACCGGCTCATATGCCGGAAATAACCGCTGTTATTCCTTAACACCGCCCATATTTACGCCTTTGGCAAAATACTTCTGGATGAAAGGATAGATCACAAGGATGGGGATTACCGAGCAAACGATGAGAGCGTATATGATGGAATCGGAAGCATATACTTCGTTCCATCCCGCCATTGCCTCAGGATCGGTATATTCCTCAAGCTTAAGTCTGATGAAAACCTGAAGAGGTCTCTCATTGGGGTTGGAGATCATCTGTCTTGCCCAATAGTAACCGTTCCATCTTGAAATACCGAAGAAGAGGGCAACGGTGGCTATGGTGGACTTACACATGGGGATGTAGACCTTGCTAAGGATCTGGAATTCCGTAGCGCCGTCTACTATTGCAGCTTCTTCAATCTCGGAAGGAACACCTTCGAAAGCGTTTCTTAAAAGGATGATGTTCATTGCCGCCATACCCATTGCTATGATGACGAGCCACTTATCATCCTTGATCCCCACGGCGTTAAATACTCTCTGGGTGCTCAGGTAGTTCAAGTACTGAGGTACGATACCTGCGGAGAACCACATGGTGAACACCAGGAAGAAGTTAAAGCCTTTACGGAAGAGCAGCCTTTTTTTGGAGAGTGCATAGGCACCCAGAAGGGAAACACCCAGAGCCCAAATGGTTCCGAAGAAGGTAAGATAAAGGGTATTCGCATAGGAGTTCCAGAAAAGGTTGTCCGAGAACATGATCTTAAAGGCGTCGAACTGAACCTCCTTCGGGAAGAGAACAACCTTGCTGTATTCTACGGCCGCTCTGCCGCTGAGTGCCGCCGATATGGCATATACAAAAGGATAAAGGCAGCTGATGGCAAATATGGTCAGCAGAAGATAGCTGATTATCTTGAATATTAATTCTGAAATTTCCAATTTTCTTTTCATGTCAGGTCTCCAAAAGAATTAATAAAGCGAAACATCTGAAGCTTTTCTAGCTATTGTATTCGCGCTTATAACGAGCAGCATTCCCACAACGTTGTTCATCATTTCTGCCGCGGAGGCTATACCTTTAAGTGAACCCTGGATACCGTAACGCTGTGCAAAGGTGGAAACAACATCTGCCGTGATGTAAGTATCCTTATTATAAAGAAGAAGTACTTTTTCATAGCCTACGTTCAAGAGAGATCCGATCCTGGATATCAGCATGATAACAATGGTGGAAAGGATGCTGGGAAGAACAACGTATTTCATCTGTGCAAGCTTTCCGGCACCGTCGATCTGAGCTGCCTCGTAGCTGGTAGGCGATATTGCTATGATCGCCGCGAAGAAGACTATGGAATCATAGCCTGCTCCCTCCCAGATACCGCTGATCTGATAGATGGCACGGAAAAACTGGGGGGAATTTAAAAGACCTGCATTTCCCACTTCACTGGTGATGAGACCGAGCTTTACGAAAAGCTGGGAAAGGATACCCATGTTCGTGGTAAGTGAACCCTGCTTTACAAGCATTGTTACCAGAGTTGTCATGACAACCGTGGACATGAACTTGGGAAGATAGGTCATAACCTGATATACGCTTCTTGCAATGTTTGATTTGATCTCGTTAAAGAAGAGAGCGATGATTATGGGCATGGGGAAGCCGAAGCACAAACCGTAGAAACTGAGCAGGAAGGTGTTTCTCATGGCTCTCCAGAAATCGGTAGACATGCTGGAGGAACCGGAAAGCAGGAGCTTAAAGTTTGAAAAGCCTTTGTAGAACTGTTCTGCAACAGGTTTTACTTCATCTTGGATCTTAAAGCACCCCAGGAGCTCATACATGGGGAAATAACGCCAAAACAGAAAGACGAGTACCATGGGTACCAGCATAAGGTAGAGACGCCAGTCTCTTATGATTATATGCAAAACACCCGCCCATTGATGTTTTTCAACATCGTCACGGACAGCCTGTTCGGGATCTTCTTTATAAGTTCCCGTTGCCTCGTCGTAGATAAGATAATCTGATGCGATAGTTTTCTTCATTTGAGTCTCCTCTTGAAATTACTAAAATGTTTTGCTTTCGTTTTTTTCTTTTTCTATCCTGAAGAGATAGCTTTTTTGGTCTTCGAACAGCCCGTCGGCTCTCCTTAACGGGATCAGTGCGATCAGGGCGAACAGAAGAGAAAGGGAATCGGTGGTCAGGAAAAGGATAAACGTCTTAAGTTCACCGCCGAAGGCGAGAGAAACTGTCGACCTTCCCGCCTGCATCAGCAAAAAGGTAAGTATAACAAAAACCGCCGATCTGATGGGATCCTTACGAACATCGTCTTTTCCGCGTAACTTTAGATATATATGGGAAATAAGTGCAGTAAGGTTACCTGTTATATATATGGCATAATGCTGTAAACCTGCTTTGGAAGCGACACAATAGGATATTGCTCCGAGTATCGCAGGGATCACTGCATAAAGATTCCATCGCATAAGAATCAATACAATAAAAAGGGGTGACAACGAAAATACATATGGTTGTCCCGGAAACCACTTTGTCGCCGCCAGAGTCACGATATATTCGGATATTGTGAAAAGTGCAGTCAAAAAAACCAGATCTGTACTTCTATATTGTTTAAAGGTCAATTGTCTGTTTTTCATGGTTTTCCCCATGCTTTACTATATGCCGAAAGTATAGCTTCTTTTGGTAATCATGTCAATAAGAGGGCAGGTAAACAACATTTTTTTTGTACATATTTCACAAGATTAACAATGAAAACAAGATTTACAATTTAGGCTTGCAAGGTTGTGTTTTTTAAGGTTTTGGCTTATACTTTATCTGTAACAGCAGGATATAATTACGGTTTTTTGGAGGTTAAAATACAGAAAATATGAATTATATAGAATTGAATCCAAAGGACGATCTTCAGGAAAGATTTGACAATGCGGCGACCGGAACCCATTTTCATCTGCTTCCCGGCACATACCGACAAAAGGTGGAGATCAACACTCCCGGACTATTCATTTCGGGCAGCGGAGCGGACAAGACCTTGATAGTCTACGATGACTATGCAAAAAAGATCGGAGAAGACGGTAAAGAGCTGGTAACCTTTAGGACCTATACCGTTGCTGTCTGTGCGCCGGATGTTACAATGGAGGATCTTACAATAGAAAACGATTCCCTCTATCCTGAGGAAAAGGGGCAGGAAGTGGCACTCACAGTGTATGAGGATAATTTCAGAGCCGAAAGGGTAAATCTGATATCCACTCAGGACACTCTTTTTATAGGTCCTCTACCCTTTGACCTCACCCAAAGATACGAAGGGTTCCTGAAGGAGAAACTTAATATCTTTAAACCCATGAAACAGATATTTAAAGATTGTTTTATTTCCGGAACCGTGGATTTTATTTTTGGCTGCGGAGATGCTTTGTTTGATAACTGTGAGATAAGATCTCGTGTAGATGCCAGAGGAGGAGGCTATGTGGCTGCTCCTGCCCATGGACTTGAGCAGCAGATCGGATTTTTGTTCCTGAACTGCGATCTGACGGCAGATGAAGGCGTGGGAGAGGATACTATTTTTCTGGCTCGCCCATGGAGGGACTATGGACTTTCCACATTTGTGGGATGCACTTACGGAAAGCATATTAAAACCGAAGGATTTAATAAGTGGAATGACACGGAAAGGGACAAGACAGCCAGATTCTTTGAGGACGTAAAGCCTGAGGGAAGGGTGCCCTGGAGCAAGGTGGCATCTCCCGAAAGGATAAAAGATCTTAAGGATTACTTTAAATAATAAAAAGGGCAATGCCAAACGGCAAAGCCCTTTTTTTGCTCTTATCAGCAGTCTATCTGAAGCCGCCCTTGCCACCGCCACCGAAGCCGCCCATTCCGGTATTTACGGAAGAGGCGTTCATGATGCCTGAGGTCTGGGTCCAGGAGAGGACTGAAGAATTACCTTTATATAATGTATAAGTGGTTCCGGTAACCAGCTTGTCGGATGCGATCCAGCCATTGGAATAGTTTGAGGTGAGTGTAAAACTTGTAATTGTATTACCTGAAGCATCCTTAAGAGTGTAGGTACCGCTTCCGAAGGAAGTGGAGGTGGCCACATAGCCGTTAACGGAATTGGAAGGTACGGAGCAGATGCCGCCGAGGGCGATGATGGTTCCGCCTGTTACGGTGATGGTTCCGTCCACATCCACTGAACCTGCCATACCGCCGTTTGAATTGCCGCCCTTGATCAGAGCCAGACCGCCGGTCATTTTAACGCTTCCGTTGGAATCTACCGCATCGGTATCTCCGGAAGGAGTGGTAACGTCGATGTAGCCTCCGTTAAAGTTGATCATTGGTGTCGCATTGCCCGCACATGCATTGAGACCGTCATCGGTAGCATATACGTAGGTGTTTCCGCCGTTTATGTTTATAATGTTTCCTTCGATACCTTCATAGGAGGTAACAATATTTATTGTACCGTCGTTAACAGTAACGATGTTGTCGGCATGTATGCCGTCATCTGCGGCATTGATGGTAACGGATCCGCTGTCTATGGTGATGTCGCCCACGCCGTATACGTTGGTCTCAAGAAGTACGTCATGATGTGCATGAAGGCCGTCGTCGGAGCAGTAAATGTTTATGGTGGCATTTGAAATGGTTATGGCGTTGTCGGCCACGATACCTTTTGTGGAGTAAACACTCTTGGAACTGCTGTTATTGCTGCTCATGGTGATCTGGGTGTAGTCACCGGTCATGACATATGTGGAAGAGTCAAGGGCAGTAATGAGAAAAGCGTTCTTGGAGGTGTTCAGGATATCGCCGGTGGTAACTCCTGTGTAGGAAGTGGTGCTGGGGGTGGATCCTGTCTTAAATCTGAAGAATTGTACATTTGTGTATCCGGAAGGAGCGGAGAGCTTTAAGCCGTAATATCTTGTACGTCCGCCGGAGATCATGGAGTCATAGGTCGCCTTGGCCCACACGCCCGAATCATAATCATCATTGTAAAAATATGCATAGAATTCGGAAGTGGAAGTGTAGATCGAGGTGGGAAGTACAATGTAGAAATCCGAACCTGAAGTTACCTTACCTGATGTGTAGTCCGAATACTTATCGGTGTAAATGTTAATGTTGCCTTCAGTGGAGATCACCACGTCATAGGCTGCGGTAATACCTTCGCAGCAGGCATATATATCCACGTTGCCGCCGGAAATTGTAACGATACCGCGCTGATTGCCCTTGGAAGAAACGTCGCTGTTGGAGGTCTTGATGCCGTCGCCGCCTTTTGCGATGAGAATGAGATTTCCGGAAAGGATATCTACGGAATCGTTACCGCGGATAGCATTATTGACAGCGGTAACTTTAAGGGTAACATTTTTGATCTCGATGGAATCCTTGGATTGGATACCGTTATTGTAAGTGGAAGAAACGACGAGGGATCCCTTACCTGTAAGATCCAGGTCACATTCCGCATAGATGGCTGCGTTTCCTTCGTCATCGTCTGCGTCGTCGGACTTGGCAGATCTGGAATCTATGATCTCGTTATAGGTGTCTTCCACGGATTTGATCTTAATCTTGTCGGCGTTTTGGCAAATGATGGGAGCGGTGGTGGAGTTGGTTATCTTAACACCGTTAAGGTCAAGATTTACTTTATCGTCGTCGCCCGCTTCTACAATGATACAGCCTTCCTCCAGAAGACCCGTGAGGGTGTAGGTGCCTGCTGCCGTAATGGTGTAGGTTTTTCCGCTCTTTGTGAACTTGCCGTCTTCTGTGGTGATGGTGAAGCTTTCGGATATGGTTTCCGAATTATCCGAAGCATCTGCCGCAGGAACCGGAGTAGTGGTAGGAGCTGCGGTAGGCGCTGCTGTGGGAACTGCAGTGGGAGCCTGAGCGGCTGTGCTTTCGGAGGAGGCTGCAGGGGTAGCGGTGGCTTCTGCCGAGGTGCTGTTTGAAGCAACTGTAGGTGTGGCAGTGGCTTTTGCGCTGCTCGAGTCACTTGATACCGCCTGAGTGGTCTGAGCGGAACCGGAAGTGTCTTTTGAAGTGTTGTCGGAGCTTGTGGCTGTGCCACAGCCGGCGATAACAAGGGAAAGGCATGCAATTACAGCTAATAATCTTGTTTTCTTCATAGGCTTGATCCTTTTCTTTTTAATGAATGATCTGTCCTGACAAAAGTAATTGTCAGAGTATTCTTACATTTCTTATATTTCGGATTATAGCATATTTTTGTGATTTATCTATGAAAAAATGGTGCAGATGTTGTGAAAAAGTAAAGGGAGACTGATAAGAGTCTCCCTTTGATAAAACATGGGTTTATTTTGCCTGTACCGTGTATTCCGATACGTTTAAAACAGTTTCTCCGTCGATCTGAAGCGCACAGGGGGTATCAAATTTAACGGTTATATTGTGCCCTTTTCTGACTTCCACCATTTCCTTGTGGGAAACGTGTTCACCCTTAAAGATGCTTGGGAAGACCATGAGAGTCTTGAACTTTCCGGAACCGTACATTACAACGGTGGAAACCTCTCTGCTTTGATCCAGCCTGTTCTGCTCAGGAGCCACCATCATGCCTCCACCGTAGAAACGCCCCTTCATGGTGGGGGCAAGCCATACATGTTTGTAAGTCTTTTCTTCGCCGTCAACGATAATTGTAGCATTCCTTGGCTTAAAGTGGAAGAGAAGGCCTTTTATTGCTATGCCTGCGTAATTAACGGGTTTATCGGAAGCGGCGCGGAGCTTGTCGCCCACTTCACAGCAATAACCGTCAATGCCGTAGCCTATGCCGTTCAGGAAATAAGTTGTCTTTCCGTTTATGGTGACGGTGGGAAGATCGGAAAGATATTTGTTTAAAGAAATAAAGTGCTCATTTTCTGCGGGAGCGATATCTGCCTTAAAATCATTTCCCGTACCTGCGGCAAACAGAAGGATCTCCTTATCGGGAACGGTGCCCTTAAGGTCATTTGCCAGGTGATTAATGGTACCGTCTCCACCCACAAGGATGAGCTTGTCTTCTGCGTCCGCATTGTTAATGTATCCGAGGATGTCTTTGATCTTTGTGATATCTTCAAAGACTGTTTCTCCGGTAACGAAAGCTTCGACTTCCTTTGCTGACTCTTGTCCCCTTTTATTGTTGGAATAGGGGTTATATAAGATCACGTTCTTCATAAATTCCTCTCCTTTATATAAGCCTTTTCAGGCAACGATCGTGTTTGGGATACCGCTTTCCTTGGGAACACTGTTTCCTAAAACCTTTTCCATGTCTTCCCTTACTCTTGCGGAAATAACATGAGATGAATTGGAAGTCACGAAGTCGGCAGGTATGGTCTCGATAAAGTCCACATACACGTCAGTGTTTCTGAAAGGAAAATTGTGGGCGATATTCTCGGTGCCTCTGGTGGTCACCACCACAATGGGCACCTTGGCCATTTGAGCAACCTTCATGGTTCCGTCGTGGAAGGGGAGAAGCTCAAGCGTTTTGCTTCTGGTGCCTTCGGGATATATACCCATGGATACGGTATCGTTTTTAAGAAGTTCGGCTGCCTTCATGAAGGTTTTAAGACTTTCTCTGGGATCTGTACGGTTAATGGGAAGGAAACAACACTTCCTTATTATACGGCCGAAACAGAATACCTTGAAGTTTTCGGGCTTGGAGATATAGGCCACATCTCTGTCCATCAGCACCCGCCAGGTAACTATGGGATCGAATTTTGAACGGTGATTCCCCATAAGTACGAATCGTCCTTCGGCGGGAAGTTTTTCCAGACCGGTAACATGGAGCCTGACTCCTGCTCCGGGAAGAGCAAGAACCGTTG
>JAFSWD010000138.1 GCA_017444675.1 Lachnospiraceae bacterium | reverse complement strand
TGGACTAATGCGCAGAATGCTTGCTCGAATGCTCGTGCGTGAAAACGCAGGTGTAGCGGGCTACTCCGAGGCTTTCATGTACGGGCAGTCGGGTAAGCAGGCAAGCATTCGGTCCAGTTATTTAATAACCGATGTACTAGGTAGAGACTTCATATGCCTGACATAACAGTATCAGGAGTGAAATGGATAAGCTGAAAAGAGTGACTTTGTTTGCAGGACATTACGGCAGCGGAAAAACAAATGTGGCTGTGAATTATGCCCTAAAGCTGAAAAAAGAAGGCTATGATGTGGCCATTGCCGATCTGGATATCGTAAATCCTTACTTTAGGACCAAGGACAGCCAGAAGGAGCTGGAGGGAAACGGTATAAAGCTTATTTCCTCGTTATATGCAGGCTCCAACGTGGATCTGCCGGCCCTTCCCGCAGAGATCTATTCCCTGGTGGATATTCACGACAGATATGCCATCTTCGATATTGGAGGAGACGACAGAGGCGCCACGGCTCTGGGAAGATATGCCGATGCCATAAAAGAGGAAGACGATTACGAACTGCTGTTGGTGGTAAACAAGTTCAGACCTTTGTCAAGAACCCCTGAACTCTTACTGGAGATCATGCACGAGATCGAGACTACGGCCAATATGAAATTCACCGGAATAGTGAACGATTCCAATCTGGGAACGGAGACTACAGCTAAGGACGTGCTGGATAGCGTGCCCTTTGCGGAAAAGGTTTCGGAAATGGCGGGCATACCCGTAAGATTTACCACGGTTACTCAGAATATATACGATGAGGTCAAGGACAGGATCCGGGATCTTATGGTCATACATTTACAGGACAAGATAGTATAAATAACCAACAATAATAGGAACCGGCTTATGAGGTTCACGTCAGTTAAAGGAGGAAATCGAAGTGGCAAGTATTACATTTAAAAGTGATGTTTGTAAGGGCTGCGGACTTTGCGTTACCGCGTGCCCCAAAAAGATTGTCGCATTGGATGAGACCGTTCTGAATGCTAAAGGACATCATCCTGCGAAGTGCATCGATCCGAGTGTATGTATCGGATGCGCATCCTGCGCAATTATGTGCCCTGATTGCGTAATTACAGTGGAAAAGTAAAGGGAAGGAGAAAACCTATGTCAGAGAAAGTACTCATGAAGGGTAACGAAGCTATTGCAGAAGCTGCCATTAAGGCAGGCTGCCGTTACTACTTCGGTTATCCGATCACACCCCAGACTGAGGTTGCGGCATATATGTCAAAGCGTATGCCTAAGATCGGAGGAACATTTTTACAGGCTGAAAGCGAAATTGCAGCTATTAACATGGTTATCGGTGTTTCATCTACAGGAAAGAGGGTTATGACCTCTTCATCTTCACCGGGAGTTTCATTAAAGAGTGAAGGCATTTCATATCTTGCAGGTTGCGATCTTCCCGCTCTTGTGGTTAACGTTCAGAGAGGCGGCCCGGGCCTCGGAGGCATCCAGCCTTCACAGTCCGACTATTTCCAGGCTACCAAGGGCGGAAGCCACGGTGATTATCATAACATCGTGCTTGCTCCTTCAAGTGTTTCGGAAATGGCTATGCTTACCGCCAAGGGCTTTAATCTTGCGGACAAGTATCGTATGGTATGCATGATCCTGGCTGACGGTACAATGGGACAGATGATGGAGCCCGTTGCCATCGACGATATCGTGATCGAAGAGGTTGAGAAGCCCTGGGCTCTCACCGGAACCAATTGTGCAAGACCCAGAAACATCGTAAATTCATTGTACTTAAAGCCTGAACAGCTTGAGCAGAAGAACTTCGAACGTTTCGAGAAATATAAGAAGGTTGAAGAGAACGAAGTAATGTATGAATCATATATGATGGATGATGCGGAGATCTGCATCGTTTCCTTCGGTATCACTTCCAGAGTATCCAAGAATGCCATCGTTACAGCACGTGCAAAGGGTATCAAGGTCGGTATGATCCGTCCCATCACTCTTTGGCCTTTCCCCAAGAAGCCTATTCTTGATGCTGCCGACAAGGTTAAGGCATTTATAACCGTTGAAATGAACATGGGTCAGATGATCCAGGATGTAGAGCTTGCCGAGCGTTGCAAGAAGCCTGTTTATCTTTGCAACCGTACGGGCGGAATGATCCCTTCCCCCGAAGAGGTACTTGCCTCCATCGAAAAAGTGAACGGAGGTGAAAACTAATGGCTGAATTTCATAAACCCAAAGCATTGACTGATGCAACCCTTCATTATTGCCCGGGTTGTACTCATGGTATCATACATCGTCTCGTTGCCGAAGCCATCGATGAGCTGGGCATTCAGGGACAGTCCATCTGCGTTGCTTCCGTAGGATGCTCCGTAATGGCTTATGACTATTTTGATGTTGACTGCGTTCAGGCGGCTCACGGACGTGCGCCGGCAGTTGCTACCGGTGTTAAGCGTTCAGATCCTTCCAAGATCGTATTCACTTACCAGGGAGACGGCGATCTGGCTTCCATCGGAACGGCAGAGATCGTTCACGCTTCCGCAAGACGTGAGAACATCACCGTTATCTTCGTAAACAATGCGATCTATGGTATGACAGGCGGACAGATGGCACCTACCACTCTTCCCGGAATGGTAACCCAGACTTCCCCTTACGGTCGTGATGTAAATACCGTGGGTTTCCCCATGAAGATGTGCGAAATGCTTTCAAAGGTAGACGGTGCTGCCTATCTTGAAAGAGTTGCGGTAAACAATGTTGCAAACGTAAGAAAGGCTAAGAAAGCCATTCTTCATGCATTTAAGAATCAGGTTGAGGGTAAGGGCTTCTCACTTGTTGAAGTTATCTCTTCCTGCCCCACCAACTGGGGAAAGAGCCCCGAGAAGGCACTGGAGTTCATTCAGACAGATATGATTCCCTATTATCCTCTCGGTGTTTATAAGGATATTTACGCAGAAGGAGGTAATAACTGATGGCTACCACAAGAATGTTATTTGCCGGCTTCGGCGGACAGGGTATCCTCTTTGCGGGAAAATTTATGGCATATAAGGGCCTGATCGAAGACAAGCAGGTTTCCTGGCTTCCTTCCTACGGCCCCGAAATGAGAGGAGGAACGGCAAACTGTAACGTCATCATCAGTGACGATCCCATCGGTTCCCCTATCGTAAACAAGCCTGATGTGCTTGTTGCCATGAACCTTCCTTCTCTTGAAAAGTTCGAGGATTCTGTAGTTCCCGGAGGTAAGATCTTTATCGATTCTACTCTCATATCCAAAAAGGTAGAGAGAACCGACGTTGAAGTGTACTATATTCCCGCTACGCAGACAGCCAACGACATGAACATCAACACACTTGCAAACATGATCATGACCGGAAAACTTATTAAGGAGATCCCCGGATTTGAAATGGATTCAGTAGATAAGGTGCTTGGAAAGATCATTTCCGCAAGACACCAGGATATGCTGGAGTTCAACAAGAAGGCTCTCGAAACGGGTTATAATATGTAATATAAAACGATAAACGGAGGGTTATTTATGAAGATCAATTTAAAGCTTACAAATGCACCCAAGGCTAAGCCCACAGACGAATCCAAGCTGGGCTTCGGTGCTGTTTTCTCGGATCATATGCTGATCCGTAAGTGGACTGCGGAAAACGGTTGGGAGGATGCGGAGATAGTTCCTTATGCTGATTTTGTACTTTCTCCCGCAGCAGCTGTTTTCCATTACGGCGCAGAGATATTTGAAGGCCTTAAGGCATACAGAACAGCGGAAGGAAAGGTACAGCTTTTCCGTCCCATCGAGAATGTCCGCAGAATGAATAATTCCGCAGAACGTCTTTGTATGCCTCAGATGCCTGAAGATGAGATGCTGGAGTGCATCAAGAAGATCGTTGAAGTGGAAAAGGATTGGGTACCTCATTCAGAGGGAACATCGCTTTACATCCGTCCTTTCCTTATCGGAACAGATCCCAAGCTGGGTGTTCACACTGTTCATCAGTGCACCTTCTGCGTTATCTGCTCCCCTTCCGGAAGCTACTATGCAGAAGGACTTGCTCCCGTTAAGATCATGATCGAGGACGAGGATGTCCGTGCGGTAAGAGGCGGTACAGGTTATGCCAAGTGCGGCGGTAACTATGCGGCTTCCTACAGAGCAGGCGAAAAGGCTGCCAAGAAGGGTTATTCCCAGGTTCTTTGGCTTGACGGCGTTGAAAGAAAGTACATCGAGGAAGTCGGCGCTATGAACGTTATGTTCAAGATCGACGGTGTTGTTGTTACACCCGAACTTCTCGGCTCGGTTCTTCCCGGAATCACCAGAAAGTCCTGCATAGAGCTCTTAAGAGCAAAGGGTTATAAGGTAGAGGAGAGAAGAATTTCCGTAGATGAGCTTTTTGAAGCAGCCAAGACCGGAAGACTTGAAGAAGCATGGGGAACAGGAACGGCAGCAGTTGTTTCTCCCATCGGCGAACTCATTTTCAAGGATAAGGAATATAAGATCAACAATTTTGAGATCGGCAAGACCACCCAGATGCTTTATGATACACTTACCTCCATTCAGTGGGGTAAGGCTCCCGACGAGCACAATTGGATCGTAAAGATCGATTGATCCCGTACTTAAAGCAAAACGAAAGGAGCAGCTATGGAAGACGAATTAAAAGAACTGGCCGAAAGGATCCATGCCCTGCGTGATGCTTGCGATTATACACCCGAATATGTTGCCGGTGAGCTGGGGATAGATGTGGACACTTATATGGAATATGAGAAGTCCGCAGCAAATGTTCCCATCAGTGTGATCTATTCTATGGCAAAGCTCTACAATGTAGACTTTTCCGAGATCATGACAGGTACAAGCGCAAAGCTCCGTACCTATCAGGTGGTACGTAAGGGTGAAGGGCAGAATGCAGACAGATATCCGGGCTATAAGTTCGAAAATCTCGCATATCGCTTTACTAACAAAATAATGCAACCTTTCCTTGTAACTCTCGATCCTTCGGATAAACCCGCGGATCTTGTAAGCCACAAGGGGGAAGAATTCAATCTTGTTATTTCGGGTAGTGTCGTCGTCGTCTTTGACGACCAGGAGATTATTTTAAACACAGGCGACAGCATCTATTTTAACCCGAACTACAAACACGGTCAGAAGTGCTACGGCGATAAGCCCGCAACCTTCCTTACAATGATCGCTGAGTAGTGGACATTGATTGGAGAGTATTAAAATGTTAGAAAAATTTTTACCGAGAACCGAATTTGATTCTTATGAAGACTTTAAGAAGAACTATACAGTAAATGCACCCGATAACTTTAACTTCGGTTTTGACATCGTTGACGGCTGGGCTAAGGAAAAGCCTGATCTCAGATGCCTCTATTGGATCGATGATGACGGAAACGAGAAGATCTTTACCTACTCGGATATGTCCAAGCTTTCCAATAAAGCAGCAAACTATTTTAAGTCTTTGGGACTTAAAAAGGGAGATGTGGTGCTTCTGATCCTCAGAAGACGTTGGGAATACTGGGTATGCGCTACGGCTCTTATTAAACTTGGCGTCATTCTTATCCCTGCCACTTTGCAGCTCACAAAGAAAGATATTGCCTATCGTTGCAACGCAGCAGGCGTTAAGATGATGGTATGCGTGGATGATGAATATGTCATCGGACAGGTAGAGCTGGCTAAGGCAGAGATGCCCGGAGTTACCAAATTTGCGCTGGTAGACAATGTGAAAAAGGAAGGTTGGATCGACTTTGATGAAGAATTCATGAAGTGTTCCGACGTTTTCGAAAGACCTGTGGGAGATGAGGCTACCAAGGGTATCGACATTATGCAGCTCTATTTTACCTCGGGAACCACGGGAATGCCCAAGATGGTTACTCACAACTACTTCCATCCCCTGGGACATATTGTTACCGCCAAGTATTGGCAGCAGGTGCAGGAAGGAAAGCTTCATATGAGCGTTTCCGATTCCGGCTGGGCAAAGTTCGGTTGGGGCAAGATCTACGGTCAGTGGATCTGCGGAGCTACGGTTTTCTGTTACGATATGAAGAAATTCATTCCTACAAAGCTGTTACAGGTAATGCAGGATTATAAGCTTACCACCTTCTGTGCACCGCCTACCATGTACAGGTTCATGCTTCAGGAGGATGTTAAGGCATATGATCTCTCATCCATTCAGAATTTTGCAACCGCAGGAGAACCTTTAAATCCCGAGGTTTACAACCGTTGGTTGGAACTTACCGGCGGTAAGATACATACAGGCTTCGGGCAGACCGAAGGATCCGTACTGTTCGCGGATTTTCCCTGGTTTGAGCCTATTCCCGGTGCTATGGGTAAGCCTTCACCCATTTACGATATCAAGCTTACGGACGGAAACGGTCATGAGTGCGAGAGTGGTGAAGAAGGTGAGATCACCATTTGCGGAGTAAGGAAGAACCCTCCTGTAGGACTTTTCATCGGATATTATAAAAATGAGGAACAGACAAGTGCAGCATTTGCCGGAGGAGATTATAACCTTAAGGATGTTGCATGGAAGGATAACAACGGCTACTATCGTTTTGTGGGGCGTCACGACGATGTTATCAAGTGCTCGGGCTACCGTATCGGACCCTTCGAGGTAGAATCGGCACTTATCGAGCATCCGGCTGTTGTTGAGTGCGCTATAACCGCAGCTCCGGATCCCATCCGTGGCCAGGTGGTTAAGGCTACTGTTGTTCTTGCAAAGGGATACACCCCTTCCGAAGAACTTATAAAGGAGCTTCAGAATCATGTAAAGCATGCGACGGCACCTTACAAGTACCCTCGTATTGTGGAATTTGTGGATGAACTGCCGAAGACTCTCGGAGGTAAGATCAAGAGAGCTCAGATAAGAAATGAGGATGCGAACAAGAAATAGATGAAAGAATTCGAGGTTGTGACCCGTTGCCGTATTTGGATATGGATCACAACCTCGAATTTTATTTTTTATTTTTTACTTTTACATAGCCTGCTATAATGCTGGCTATTACCTGGGCTCCTATCATGTTGGGATGGAGACCGTCGGGTTGGTACATGGCTTCAAGCTGAGCCTGAGGCATAAGAAGAAACTCACGATGAAGGTCTATAAAATAGGCATTGTTGTCCTTGGCGAGTCTTCTTATTATCGGTAACAGCTTTGCAAGGTAACGTTCCTGGTGCTTGGGCCATATGCAATTCATAATGGGAATGGGTGTAACAAGAAAGATCACGGCATTGGGCGAAGCTTTTTTGACATCGTCTATTATGGTTTGGTAGCAGGGAGCAAAAAGGTCCTTATATTTGATCATATTTCCCAGAGGATCCTTTTTGCCGGTATTCGGATCGTATCCATCGGAAGCATCGTTGGTACCCAGCATTATTATGTATATGTCACCCTTAAGCTCCAATGCCTCTTTATAACGCGGCTGTCTCACATAGGGCAACCCCATGGTCTCATTATCTATGGAATTGGTAATCACACAGGAACAGGTAACACCTTTGTTGAATACAGTATAGAAATCTCCCAGATATTCGCTTAATGCAGTGGGATAGTAGACCGCAGGATCGTCTCCCAGACCGAATCCTTCGGTAATAGAATCACCCATACAGACTATTTTGGTGATCTTTTTAGCTGCAGCGCACATAAACACCCCCAGGATAAAGAAAAATAAAGAACACGCAAGCCTTCTCTTTCTTGCGCATAGAAATTTTATCACCAAAACGATCAAAATACAACATAGAAATAGGAGGAGATAACAGTAAAAAAAGACCTTCGGGTTAACCGAAGGCCTCTTGCAAAATGGAGTTATTTGTTGTTATCGTTATTCTGCATCATCATTGCACGAACCTTAAGAGAAAGGCCGAAGAGGTTGATGAAGCCCTCTGCGTCATGGTGATCGTAAAGGTCACCTGTGGTGAAGGAAGCGATGGACTCGTTATAGAGGCTGTAAGGTGATGTGGTGCCCTGCTTGATGATGTTGCCCTTGTAAAGCTTCAGCTTTACTTCACCGGTAACATACTGCTGAGTGGACTCAACAAAAGCCTGAAGAGCTTCTCTGAGAGGTGTGAACCACTTTCCTTCGTAAACAACGTCGGCAAACTTATCGCCGATACCCTTCTTATAAGCAAGAGTATCGCGGTCGAGGATCAATTCCTCAAGCTGCTCATGAGCGGCCATAAGGATGGTTCCTCCGGGAGTCTCGTAAACACCGCGGGACTTCATGCCTACGACTCTGTTTTCTACTATATCCACGATACCGATACCGTTTGCTCCGCCGATCTTGTTAAGCTCTTTGATGATGTCGGAAGCCTTCATCTTCTTGCCGTTGAGAGCAACGGGAGCACCCTTCTCAAAGGAAAGGGAGATAGTGGTCTCTTTATCGGGAGCCTTCTCGGGAGTAACACCTAAAACAAGGAGATCGTCATAGTTGGGAGCATTCTTGGGATCCTCAAGCTCCAGACCTTCGTGGCTGATGTGCCAGAGGTTACGGTCACGGGAGTAGGAATGCTTGGCATCAAAGGGAAGGTCGATGTTGTGCTGCTTGCAGTACTCGATCTCATCTTCTCTGGACTTCATCTTCCAGGTGTCTGTGCAGCGCCAGGGAGCGATGATCTTAAGATCGGGAGCAAGAGCCTTGATACCCAGCTCGAAACGTACCTGATCGTTACCCTTACCGGTAGCGCCGTGGCAGATAGCGGTAGCGCCTTCCTTGCGTGCGATCTCAACCAGCTTCTTTGCGATAACGGGACGAGCCATGGAGGTACCGAGAAGGTACTTGTTCTCATAAACTGCGCCTGCCTTAACGCAAGGGATAGCATATTCATCAACAAATTCGTCTACCACATCCAGGATGTAAAGCTTCTCGGCGCCCGAATACTTAGCACGTTCTTCAAGACCGTCAAGTTCGTTGCCCTGACCTACATCGATGCAGCAGCATACTACGTCGTAATCATAGTTTTCTTTTAACCAGGGAATGATCGCTGTTGTGTCAAGTCCGCCGGAATAAGCGAGGATAACCTTTTCTTTTGCCATTTTTATTCTCTCCTTTTTATATAGCCGGTATCGGAAACCTGTCCGAAACCTTGTGTTTTTAAATTTGTTCATTACTATACGACAAAATTTATAATTATGCAAGATTATTTTAAAAATAATGCAAAAAAATTCAAAAGAAAATTATTATGTCGCCAAAGCATATGCTTTCTCGCCTCATTAGCAGGATTCATAAGCCCTGTGAATATTTCTGTGTTGCACAATAAGGGAATTTTTATTATAATGAAATTTGCTTGTGCATTGAACAGCATCAAAGTGAAACGGATAAAAAAGGAGACCAGCTATGAAAAGTCAAGCCTAAATTAGCCAAAGATTTCATTTCTCTATCGTAGGTAAAAAAGGGTAACCTTAATAAGGCTCCCTGAAGGGCGCTTTTCAAAATCTTACGATATTGGTATACAGACCTCTC
>JAFSWD010000137.1 GCA_017444675.1 Lachnospiraceae bacterium | reverse complement strand
TACCGTGAAGCAAAAATATAAAAGAAAAGCAAACTAAACCTCACAACCGAGGAGAAAGTTTGCCTTTTGAATTCCCGGGAAGAAAAAATAAAAGAGAAAAGCAAACAAAACCTGAAAACCGAAGAGAAAGTTTGCTTTTTGAATTTCCGGGAAGCTAAAATAAAAAAGAAAAGCAAACAAAACCTAGAAATCGAGGAGAAAGTTTGCCTTTTGAATTTCCGGGAAGTTAGAATAAAAAGGAAAAGCAAACAAAACCTAAAAACCGAGGAGAAAGTTTGCTTTTTTTATTTTGGACTGTCCTGGGGGCAAAAATGAAACCCTAACCCCGTCCCCGGGTGTCAAAAGAGCAAAAAAGAAACGTCCCCTTTGGCTCCTTCCCCTTTGCTCCTTGACAAAAACGGGTTTCTACATTAAAGTAACTCTGTATAACTATTTAAAGCCCCGAAGCGGGTACAGCCGATTAAATGTGAAGGAGGACGCGTGCAAAGGGTGCACGTAAATAATCTTATGGCTAAAGAAAACAACAATAACAACAAGAAAATGGTGGAAGCGATAACCTCCATGGGCGAGGATTTCGCGCAGTGGTACACCGATGTGGTCAAGAAGGCGGAACTCATCGATTATTCCGCTGTCAAGGGCTGTCTCATCATCAAGCCCTATGGCTATGCTATATGGGAGAACATACAGCATGAGCTTGACAGACGTTTCAAGGAAACAGGCGTAGAAAATGTTTATATGCCTCTTTTCATTCCCGAGAGCCTTTTGGAAAAGGAAAAGGATCACGTGGAAGGCTTCGCTCCCGAAGTAGCGTGGGTAACCCAGGGCGGATTACAGCCGTTACAGGAGAAATTGTGTGTACGACCTACATCTGAGACACTTTTCTGTGATTTTTATAAAAACCTCATCCAGTCCTACAGAGATCTGCCCAAGGTTTACAACCAGTGGTGCTCCGTAGTTCGTTGGGAAAAGGAGACCAGACCTTTCCTTCGTTCGAGAGAATTCCTCTGGCAGGACGGTCATACCATTCATGCTACGGCAGATCAGGCGGAGGCACGTACTGTGCAGATGCTGAACCTTTATGCGGATTTCTGCGAGGAGTATCTTGCGATCCCCGTTATCCGCGGACAGAAGACCGAGAAGGAGAAGTTTGCCGGTGCGGAAGCCACATATACCATTGAAGCTCTCATGCATGACGGTAAGGCTCTTCAGTCCGGTACCAGCCACAACTTCGGCGACGGCTTTGCAAAAGCATTCGGCATACAGTATGCCGACAAGAACAATCAGCTTCAGTATGCACATCAGACATCCTGGGGCGTTTCCACCCGTATCATCGGAGCCATCATCATGGTTCACGGCGACGATTCGGGACTGGTTCTTCCTCCCAGAGTTGCTCCCACCCAGGTTATGGTGATCCCCGTTCAGATGCAGAAGGACGGAGTGCTTGAAAGAGCTACCGAACTATACAACAGGATCGCAAAGGTGGCAAGGACCAAGATCGACGATTCCGACAAGACACCCGGCTGGAAGTTTGCAGACTGCGAGATGAGAGGTATTCCCGTAAGAGTAGAGCTGGGACCCAAGGACATCGAAGCAGGCCATTGCGTAGTTGTAAGAAGAGATACAAGAGAGAAGATCGTAGTCGCTCTTGATGAGATAGAGACCAGGATCCCCGAGATCCTTGAAACCATCCAGAAGGATATGTTCGAGCGCGCAAAGGCACACAGAGACAGCCACATCTGGGATGCTCACAACTATGATGAACTCAAGGACGTCGCAGCCAACAAGCCCGGTTTTATCAGAGCCATGTGGTGCGGAGACCGTGCATGCGAAGAGAAGATCAAGGACGAACTCTCGGTATCTTCAAGATGTATGCCTTTCAATGATCAGGAGCAGATCTCGGATGTTTGCGTATGCTGCGGAAAGCCTGCAAAGAAGCTGGTTTACTGGGGCAAGGCATATTAATCCGCGACCCGTTAAGTAAAGCACAGGAATAATTTTTTGTAGTAAGGCGTACCAAAAATGGATATAAGATTGCCCGAAGAGGTTAAAAATATAATAGAAACCTTGCAAGGTGCCGGACATGAGGCATATGCGGTGGGGGGATGCGTGAGAGACGCGATCCTGGGCCGCATACCTCAGGACTGGGATATTACCACTTCCGCAAAGCCCGAGGAAGTGAAGGGACTTTTTAAACGCACCCTGGATACGGGGATCAAGCACGGGACAGTGACCATCATGGTGGATCATGAGGGTTATGAAGTCACCACTTACCGCATCGACGGAGAGTATGAGGATTGCAGACATCCAAAGGAAGTTACCTTTACCACCAAGCTTTCGGAAGATCTTTTGAGAAGAGATTTTACCATAAATGCCATGGCCTATAACGAAAAGGAAGGTTTGGTGGATCTTTTCGGCGGACAGGATGACCTTAAGAAAGGTGTGATCCGCTGCGTGGGTGAAGCATCCGAGCGCTTTGACGAGGATGCTTTAAGGATACTCAGAGCTTTTCGTTTTGCCGCCCAGCTGGGTTTTGAGATCGAGGAAAAAACCTTTGAAGCTGCCAAAGAAAAGGCCCCTAACCTTACAAAGGTCAGCGCGGAGAGGATCAGGACGGAGCTGAACAAGATCCTTCTTTCCTCAGGACCTGACAGGCTTTTCGGAGCCCAGGAGGCAGGAGTCACGAAGGTGGTCCTGCCGGAATTTGATGCTTTGCTGGCCGGAGGCGCGGATGCCAGAGGCCTTAAGGGCGTTAAGAACGGTCAGGCCATGTCGGGAATGAAGGCGATAAAGACAGTGTCCCTTGTGGGAAGTCTTGCCACCGATCCCAACAATTCCTTTGAGGAAAAGGACCTGTTGGTACTTAAGTGGGCCGCACTTCTTTCGGAATATACCGAAACGGATATATTTAAGGTGGATGTGGCAAAGTACACCGAAGTCCGGGGAAAAGATGAACCGGGGGAAAGGTATGAGGCTGTGGCCACATCTGATATGGCTGATGCAGAGGAAAACCTTAAGCATGAAAAAGTGCGGGAGGTCATGACAAGGCTCAAGTTCGACAATGACACCAGGGACAGGGTTACCAGACTTGTGGATCTTCACAGTAAAAAGCTGGTTTTAATAAATGATGTGGCGGTCCGCTGCTTTATGAAAAAAGCAGGTCCGGATCTGTGCCCTCTGCTTTTTGAACTTCAGACCGCTTTGATGCTGGCTGACGGCTTTGTAAACGTTAACGGCGACAATACGGTACTTGTGGCTAAAAATCTTCCTAAGCTTAAAAAGGCCAAGGAAACATATGCAAATATATGCGAAAGAGGGGACTGCGTATCCGTGGGTCAGCTGGCGATCACGGGAAGCGACCTTATCGCAGCCGGTTTTGACAAGGGGCCGGAGATAGGAAAGATGCTGGAGTTTTTGCTGGAAAAGGTGCTGGTGGATCAGAGCCTTAATACCAAGCAGAAGCTTTTGGACATCGCTTGTCTGAACTACTGAGATGAAAGCCTTTAAAATGGGGCAGAGAGAATTATATGAGCGATCCTCAGGATACAAAAAAGAATAGCGGATTGTATGAGGAAAGCCGGGTGTACGGTACAAGGAAGCAGAAGGAAAAAAGGAATGCGTCTGATAAGCCGGCTCGTGAAAAGGATGGCTATCAGAGTAAGAGCACCACGGTCTTTGCCATCATTGCCATGGCAGTGTTCATGCTGGCCATTACCGTAGGAATAGCGGGATTTTTTAAGAAACCCGAGAAAAAGCCCGACAGGACGGATGCTTCCAAGACCTTACAGCAGACAGAAACTGAGCCCATCCGGGAGTTTTTCGGAGTGGTGCTGAACGTGGATAAGGCCGGTATGAAGATCAGCCTCTATGACGTGGTTAAAAATGAGGATACGGAAGTGAATTACGACGGTTCCACCAAGTTTTACGGCCACGAAGGGTCTTTGATCACAGCGGGTGTTCTGAAGGTGGGAGATCTGATGTATTTTACCTGCAAGGAACGGGATCGGGAGACGCTGGAAAAGGCTGAATGGAGTAAGGAGATCTGGGAAAAATCCAAGATCGATGACCTTATGATCTATCCCGAAGAAAACAGGATGGTCATCCGAGATCAGAATTACAGGTATTCCGACGAACTCTGTATCTTAAGCGACGGCCAACGCTGCAAGCTGAACGATCTTTTTACCACGGCTGACAGGTACACCATCAGAGGAAAGGGCACGGATGTTTACGAGATCCTGGTCACCATAGGCCACGGAACCCAGTGCCTCATGAACTTTGACGATTACAGCGGCGGACTTTTAAAGGTCGGCGAAAGATATGCCTTTGACATCGTTTATCCCGCCAACTATGTGGTAAGGGAAGGCACTTACAAGGTGGAAGCGTCTAACGGGCGGCTGGAAGCCGGGCAGACCATTGAGATCGGCAGGAACAGGACCGTGATCTTCGATCTGGTGCCCGACGGAAGCAGAAAAACTCCGACACCCACACCCACGCCGAAGCCTGTGGCCACAGCCACGCTCATCCCCACGCCTACGGGATTTCCCAAGGATATGATCTTTAACAGGCTTTTCATTTCCAGATTGCAGAACAAGGCATATGATGTCTCGACGGATCACAGCATGTATGTTTACGGACCCGCCGGAGGAGAGATCTTTATAGACGGTGAGTACCTGGGGATGATACCCTGCGACACGGAAAAAGTGCTGGGGACCATGGAGATCAACGTGAAATATAAGGGGGTTTCCAAAACATTTAAGTATAACGGAGCCGATCACAGCGGAGACGTGCTTTTGGACTATACGTCGGCTTTTGAATAAACAGGCAGAGGATACGAAAAGATCCTGCCGCCACACTTATAAAGGAGATGTACAATGACAGATTACAGGAAAGTTTACGAAGAATGGCTCAAGAATCCTTACTTCGACGAGAAGACCAAGGAAGAACTCAAGTCAATTGCTGACAATGAAAATGAGATCAAAGAGCGTTTTTACACTGATCTTGAATTCGGTACCGGCGGACTTCGCGGCATCATCGGCGCGGGAACAAACCGTATGAACGTTTATACCGTCCGTAAAGCAACCCAGGGCCTTGCCAATTACATAAAGAGGATGAAGGCCTGCGAAAAGGGTGTTGCAATAGCCTTTGACTCCAGACGCATGTCCCCCGAGTTCGCGGATGTGGCTGCTCTTTGCCTTAACGCAAACGGCATAAAGGCATATGTTTTCGAGTCCCTTCGCCCTACACCGGTCCTTTCCTTTGCAGTAAGATATCTGGGGGCAACTGCCGGCATCAACATCACCGCCAGCCATAACCCTCCGGAATACAACGGATACAAGGTTTATTGGGAGGACGGCGCACAGATCATTCCTCCTCACGATGTGGAGATCTTAAAAGAGGTTAAGAACGTAACAGATTACAATAATGTGCTCACAATGGACAAGGCAGAGGCTGTGAAGAAGGGCCTTTACAATGTGATCGGAAAAGAGATCGATGACGCTTACACAGAGACTCTTAAGAAACTTGTTATGAGACCTGAAGCCATCAAGGCCTGGGGAGACAAGTTAAAGGTTGTATATACACCTCTTCACGGAACGGGAAACATCCCCGTAAGAAGAGTTTTAAAGGAGCTGGGCTTTAAGAATGTTACGGTTGTTCCTGAGCAGGAACTTCCCGACGGTAATTTCCCCACAGTTTCTTATCCCAATCCCGAAGCAAAGGAAGCATTTGCACTGGGCCTTGCACTTGCAAAGAAGATTGATGCGGATCTGGTATTGGCAAACGATCCCGATGCAGATCGTCTGGGCGTTTATGTTAAGGATACCAAGAGCGGAGAATATATCTCTCTTACAGGTAACATGTCCGGTTGCCTTCTTGCGGATTACGAGATCATGTCCAGAAAGGAAAGAGACGGTAAGCTCCCCGAGGACGGAATGCTGATCACCACCATCGTTTCCACCAATATGGCAAAGGACATTGCCGAGTATTATAAGACAGGCTATACCGAGGTCCTTACGGGCTTTAAGTTCATCGGCGGAAAGATGAGAGAGTTCGAAGAGAGCGGTAAAGGAACCTATCTCTTCGGTTTCGAGGAAAGCTATGGCTGCCTTATCGGCGATCATGCGAGAGATAAGGATGCTGTTGTGGCAACAATGGCTCTTTGCGAAGCGGCAGCTTACTATAAGACAAAGAATATGACCCTTTGGGATGCAATGATCGAGCTCTACGAGCGTTACGGCTATTATAAGGATGATATCATCTCCGTAACCATGAAGGGTATCACAGGTCTGCAGAAGATCGGTGAGATCATGGAAACTTTGAGACAGAATCCCGTTAAGGAGATCGGAGGATTAAAGACGCTTGCCGTTCGTGATTACAAGAAGGATACCAGAACGGATCTTAAGACCGGGGAGGTTACCAAGACAGGTCTTCCCAACTCCAACGTGCTTTATTACGAGCTGGAGAACAACTCTTATCTTTGTGTACGTCCTTCGGGAACAGAGCCCAAGATCAAGCTTTATTTCGGCGTCAAGGGTACTTCCATGGAAGATGCGGATCAGAGATCCAAGAAGCTGGGCGCGGAAGTAAAGAATCTTCTGGAATCAATGTAATAAAGTCAGAAAGGTTTCATAAATGATAAAATATGTTTTAGTGGACCTGGACGGCACCATTACCGATTCCGAAGAAGGCGTTACCAAGTGCATAGCTTATGCTCTTGAGAGCTTCGGGATCAAGGTGGACAGCCTTAAAAGCCTGAGGAAGTACATCGGACCGCCCATTACCTGGTCCTTTGCGGATGCGGGGCTTACACAGGATCAGATCCTGCCCGGCATAGAAAGATACCGCGAGCGCTACAACCGCACCGGACTCTATGAGGCAAGGGTGTACGACGGAGTGCCCGAAATGTTAATGAAGCTTCATGAAGCGGGAAAGACTCTGATCCTTGCCACCTCCAAGCCCATAGGTTTTGCAACAAAGGTGATGGAGCATTTTAAAATGGATGTGCTCATGGACGATCTTTGCGGAGCTGGAACGGATACGGAAAGAAACACCAAGACCGCGGTGATCGACTATATTCTTGAAAAGCACGGCATTACGGACAAGTCGGAAGTGCTGATGCTGGGAGATACGAGATTTGACGTGGAAGGAGCAAACCTCAGCGGGATCAAGACCATGGGCGTGCTCTGGGGCTTCGGAAGTCGTGAAAGCCTGGAAAAGGAAGGCGCTGCATATATTGTCTCCACACCCGAGGAAGCGGCTGAAAAAATAATAAATTTATAAAATATTTAAGTGCAGCTGTGTAAATAGTTGCACTTTTTTAAATACTCTGCTAAAATGGTATGAAATCGGACAAGGTTTTATTCGAAGGCAGAGAAGGAGGATAATATGGCTAAGACAGTCGGTGAACAAATGGCGATAATAAACAGTCTTCACAAAAGACATGAAACCATTTACAGGAATTATGCAACCAAAATGGGCTTTTCGGAAATGAGCTTCTGGATCTT
>JAFSWD010000136.1 GCA_017444675.1 Lachnospiraceae bacterium | reverse complement strand
TGCGGTTAACCGTATCTTTGTTAACTATTCCAAGGCGGCTGCCTCCGCAAAGCGTATATATGCTGTGATGGACGCGGAGGATGATCTTAAGGTACTGCCTTTGGACCGGAAGCCTTCAGCAGATGTACCCAGAATTGAGTTCAGGCATGTTTATTTCAGTTACAACGAAAACAATGAAGAGGTCGAGGAAAGATATGTCCTTAATGACATAAACTTTACTGTGGAAAAGGGAGAATCTTTAGGCGTGATCGGAGCCACAGGCTCGGGAAAGACCACTGTTATCAGCCTGTTAATGAGATATTACGACCCTTCGAAGGGACAGATACTTATTGACGGAAGAGATATAAGAACCTATCCTTTGGGAGAGCTCAGGCGAAAGTTCGGTGTGGCTTTCCAAAATGACATTATTTTTGCGGATACCATTGAGGAAAACATACGTTTCGGAAGAGAGATATCCGAAAAAGACACGGAAAGTGCTGCAAAAGCGGCCTGCGCATTGGAGTTTATCCTGGGAAAGGAAAAGGGCTTTAAGCATGAAGCCGCCATTAAGGGAGCGGATCTTTCCGGCGGACAGAAACAGCGGCTCATTATTTCCAGAGCCCTGGCGGGACATCCTGACTTTCTGATCCTTGACGATTCTTCTTCGGCGCTGGATTACAAGACGGATGCAGAACTCAGAGAAAACATAAACAAGAACTACGGAGATTCGGTTTTGATCTCCGTGGCACAAAGGATCAGCTCCGTAATGAAGATGAGTAAGATCCTGGTTATAGAAGACGGCAGGATCATAGGCTTTGGCGGCCACGAAGAGCTTATGAAGAGTAATGAAGTATATAAGGAGATAGCAGCTACTCAGCTGGGAAGCTTATTGTAATGGCAAAAGACAAGACCACGGGAGTCAGTAAAGCAGTAGAACATGCAAGGGATCCGAAGGCGGCGGCAGCCTTTCTTTGGAGATATCTTAAGGAATTCAAGTTCCTTTTGTTTTCCGCGCTTGTTTTGACCATTGCTGCCAATTCCTTTGCTCTGATCGGTCCCGGCCTTTCCGGCTCCGCCATCGATGCCATGCACGGTAAGGGGGCGGTGGATTTTGGAGTCGCCTTCGGATATGCCCGGATGATGGCTGTATTATATGTTATCTCGGCAGTCCTTTCCTATTTGCTGGCCCTTTTAATGAGAAGCATATCTCAGAAGATAGTCAGAAGAATGAGAAAGGATGTTTTTGATAAACTCATGAAGCTTCCCGTTTCTTATTTTGATAAGCACATGGCCGGAGATATAATCAGCAGGGTTTCTTATGATATTGATGTGATAAATACCTCCCTTTCAAACGATGTTGTGCAGATCCTTGCCAGTCTTGTTACGGTGGTGGGCTCCTTCGGTATGATGGTTAGGATCTCTCCGGTGCTGGTAATAGTAATGTGCGTCACCATACCCATTTCTTTTATGTATACGGCTCACATGACCAAGCTTACCAGACCCAGGTTCGCCAAGAGATCCGCAAAACTTGGCCAGATGAACGGATATGTGGAGGAGACCGTAGGCGGACAGAGGGTCATTCAGGGATATGCCTGCGAGGCGGTCTATACGGAAAGATTTTCAAATGTCAATGTGGAAGCCACAGATGCTTATTACAATGCGGACTATCTTAATGCCACCATGGGTCCTACCATAAATTTTATAAACAACCTTTCCATGTGTCTTGTTACCGTTTTTGGAGCCGTTCTTTTCTATCTGGGTTCCATGACTCTGGGAAATGTATCTTCCTTTGTTATTTATTCCAGGAAGTTTTCCGGTCCCATAAACGAAGCGGCAAACATATTCGGAGAACTCCAGTCCGCATTGGCAGCAGCGGAGAGAGTAAACAGGATACTTTCGGAAGATGTGGAACCTGCTGATAAGGAAACAGCCGCTACCCTTGAAAAGGTTAAGGGCGATGTAAGGATAGAAAATGTGGATTTCGGCTATGATCCGGGAAAGATCATTTTAAAGGATTTCTCCTTAAGGGCCGAGCCGGGTAAGCTTATCGCAGTTGTCGGACCTACGGGTGCGGGAAAGACCACCCTTATAAATCTTCTTATGAGATTTTACGATCCCGTGTCGGGAAAGATATTGATCGACGGAAGAGAGAATGATCTTATAACCAGAAGGTCCTTAAGAGGAAGCTTTGCCATGGTACTGCAGGACACCTGGGTATTTGGCGGAACAATATATGAAAATATTGCATATGGCAAAAAAAATGCTACAATGGAAGAAGTTGTGAATGCCGCAAAGACCGCGCGCATACATTCCTTTATCATGAAGCAGCCTCAGGGGTACAATACGATCCTTACGGAAGACGGGGTAAACATATCCAAAGGACAAAAACAGCTGCTTACCATTGCAAGAGCCATGCTTACGGATGCTTCCATGCTGATCCTGGATGAAGCCACATCAAATGTGGATACCAGAACGGAAAAACTGATACAGTCAGCCATGGAAAAGCTTATGGAAAACAAGACCTGTTTTATCATAGCTCACAGACTATCCACCATACAGCATGCGGATGAGATAATAGTGGTGAATGACGGCCGGATCGCCGAACAGGGCAGGCATGAAGAACTGATGCAAAAGAAAGGAGCCTATTACGAACTGTATGCGGCTCAAATAAAATAATATGAGGTAAAATTAATGGAAAAATTTTCAGAGATCAAGTATGTAAGACCGGATCTTAAGAAGTTTGAAGCTTTTGAGAATGAGTGCCTTGATAAAATGGAGAAGGCTTCTTCTTTTGAAGAGTTCAAAAAAGTGCTTTTTGAGCTCGGTGAAGCTGACAAGGAGATCGGTGACATGGTGCAGGTTTGTTACATCCGTTCCACCATGGATAAGTCCGACAAGTTCTACGAAACAGAGCAGAACTGGCTGGATGAAGAACTTCCCAAGCTCATGACCGTAAACAAGCGTTACAGTAATGTTCTTCTTAATTCCCCTTTCAGAAAGGAATTTGACGAGGAATTCGGTAAGATCTTAAACGAGACCGAGGAGAAGAAGCTGATCCTTAAGGATGAAAGACTGGTTCCTCTTATCATTGAAGAGAACAAGCTCAGTCAGGAGTATTCTTCCATAGCCGCAAAGTGCATATGTAATTTCCGCGGTGAGGAATGCAACTTCTACGGCCTTTTAAGACATATGCAGAGCACCGACAGAGCTGAGAGAAAGGAAGCTTTCGAAGCATGGGCGGGACTCTACGAGGGCGTATCCAAAAAACTTGACGAAGTATATGACAAGCTGGTGGCGATCAGAGTGAAGAAGGCTCAGACTGTGGGCTTTGACAATTACAGAGAATACGAGCTGATTTCCAGCGAGCACTTTGATTATACCAAGGCTGATCTTACCAATTTCAAAAAGCAGGTGGTGGAGATCATCGTTCCCGAAGTTACCAAACTCTATAAGGAGCAGCAGGAGAGACTGGGACTTGACAAGCTGGAGTACTATGATGAAACTCTTGTTTTCCCCGAGGGCAACGCAAAGCCTATCGGAAACAAGGATCAGATGGTTAAATGGGCTCAGGAGATGTATTCCGAGCTTTCACCCGAGACCAAGGAATTCTTTGATTTCATGGTGAAGTATGAACTCTTTGACCTGGAGACCAGACCCAACAAGCATCTGGGTGGCTATATGACACTTATGGAAAAGAGAAAGGCTCCCTTCATCTTCTCCAACTTTAACGGTACATCGGCAGATGTGGAAGTATTGACCCATGAAGCGGGCCATTCCTTTGAAGGCTATGTTTCCTCCAGGATCCATCCCCTTTCCGCACTCATCATGTCCACCAGTGACATTGATGAGATCCATTCCATGACCATGGAACATCTCACCTATCCCTGGATGGATAAGTTCTTCGGAAATAAGGCGGATAAGTTTAGATATGCTCATTTAACAGAGGCTTTAAAGGTGATCCCTTACCTTTGTGCGGTAGATGAATTCCAGTGCAGAGTCTTTGATAAACCGGATATGACTGCCGAGGAAAGATATGCGGCATGGCATGATATAGAAAAGACCTTCCTTCCCTGGAGAAGCTATGACGGAAATGAATTCCTGGAGAAGGGCGGCTTCTGGATGCAGAAACAGCACATTTTCCTTTATCCTTTTTACTATATTGATTACGCCCTTGCGCAGATCTGTGCTTTCCAGATCTATGGCAAATCCTTAAAGAACAAAGAGGAGGGATGGAATTCCTATCTTACTCTTTGCAAACTCGGCGGAAGCAGAGGCTACCTCGACCTTCTTAAGGGCGCGGGACTTGAAAGCCCCTTTAAGGACGGCAGCGTGAAGAAGGCGGTTGAAGGTGCGTTGAAACAGATCAAGGTATTTGAAAGGAGCATATAATGATCAGAATTGCATTACTTGCGGCCGACGGTTGTGAGGAGATAGAAGCCCTTACCGTAGTCGATCTTTTAAGAAGAGCAGGAATGGATACGGATATCATTTCCATCAGTGAGAGTAAAGCGGTTACCGGATCTCACAGGATCGTGTTCGGAGCCGAGAAACGTTTTGATGATGTGGATATGAATGATTACGATGCATTGATACTTCCGGGAGGAATGCCCGGAACAAATAATCTTGCCACTCATACCGGTGTCTGCACTGCACTTAAGGACTTTGCCGCAGCCGGAAAGCTTTTGGCAGCCATCTGTGCAGCTCCCAGTGTACTGGGCGGTTTAGGGATATTAGAGGGCAGAAAGGCCACCTGCTATCCCGGATTTGAACCTAAGCTTGCAGGAGCCGAGGTTTATGCGGACAATGTAGTCGCAGACGGTAATATAATCACATCCAGAGGTATGGGAACAGCCATCGAGTTTGGACTTGCCATTATTGAATATTTTGCGGACAGCGAAGTGGTAAATGAGCTGGCTGCTGCTATAATGTACAGATAGGAAGGACAAAAAAATGACAGATCTTCTCTTTATTTCCCCGGTATTTAAACAGGTTATCTGGGGCGGAAACAGGATGAGAGATGTTTACGGTTATGATATTCCCGGGGACGATACCGGAGAATGCTGGGCTGTATCCGCTCACGAGAACGGAGATGATACTGTTTACGGCGGAGAATTTGACGGATGGAAACTGAGCGAACTCTATGCAAAGCATCAGGAACTTTTCGGAGATCACAAAAAGAAGTTTCCTTTGCTGATAAAGATCATTGACGCAAAAGCAGATCTTTCCGTACAGGTACACCCCGACGATGCCTATGCTTCGGTGCATGAAAACGGAAGTTTCGGAAAGACCGAATGCTGGTACATTTTGGACTGCGATCCGGATGCAACCATAGTCATCGGACACAATGCAAAGACAAAGGAAGAACTGGCGGACATGATCCACAATGACCGCTGGGATGAACTCATTACCCCCAGACCCATTAAGAAAGGTGATTTCTTCCAGATAGTTCCCGGAACCGTTCATGCCATAAAGGCAGGGACGCTGATCCTGGAGACTCAACAGTCCAGCGATATCACTTACAGACTTTACGATTACGGAAGGCTGCAGAACGGAAAACCCCGTCAGCTTCATATAGAGCAGAGCATAGATGTGATCAACTGTCCTCATAAGGATGTGCTGAGTGCCTGCAAAAAGTCTGAAGTTGGCGAAGCGGAGATAGAAGAGTTCGTTGATTGTGAGTTTTATAAGGTGTGGAAGACAGATCTTAAGGGGAAGGCAGTCTTTGAGGCTCCCAAGACTTACAGGATTTTTTCCGTAATTGACGGCGAGGGAAAGATAAACGGCCGCGAGATAATGAAAGGACAGCACTTTATCATGCCTTTGGGGTACGGCGCTTATACCCTTGAAGGGAATATGAGCCTTATATGTTCTGAAGCCAAATAAACAGACAGGGCAGTCAGTTGTTCTTTTTGATCAGAATATTTAAATAATAAGCAATGTTAGCACTCATTTCAAATGAGTGCTAATTTTTTCTTGACTTTTAAAATCTTAGGGCTATAATATCATTTTAGAATCTTAAATTATAAAATGAAGGTACGGATATATAAGACCGTGCCTGTATCGGAGGTAATAAAATGGAAAAAAGACAGGGAAATCTTTCTATCGATTCGGAAAATATATTTCCGATAATCAAACAGTGGCTTTATTCTGATCATGATATCTTTTATCGTGAACTGATCTCCAACGGTTGCGATGCCATTACAAAATTAAAAAAGCTGGACAGTATCGGTGAATGGCAGATACCCGAAGGTGAAGAACTTAAAATGTCTGTTTTCGTAAATCAGGAAAACAAGACCATTACCTTTACGGATAACGGTATCGGTATGACCGCCGACGAAGTGGACAAGTACATTAACCAGATCGCCTTTTCAGGTGCAAAGGACTTCCTTGAAAAGTATAAGGACAAGGAAGGCGCAGACCAGATCATCGGTCATTTCGGACTTGGTTTCTATTCCGCATTCATGGTTGCGGATAAGGTTACCATTGATTCCCTTTCCTATAAAGAGGGCAGCAAGCCTGTTTATTGGGAATCCGAAGGCGGCATGAGCTATGAGATGAGCGAAGGCGAGAAGGAAGAGAGAGGAACCACCATCGTTCTTTATCTGAACGAGGACAGCTATGAATTTGCCAATGCTTATAAGGCTAAGGAAGTTATAGAAAAATACTGCTCATTTATGCCCGTACCCATCTTCTTTAAGGATGAGAACGCCAAGGAAGAAGAGAAGCCCGAGGACAAGAAGGAAGAGGGCAAAGAGGGAGAAGAGAAGAAAGAGCCCAAAAAGCCCGAACCCATTAATGAGATCCACCCTCTTTGGACCAAAACACCCAACGATTGCAAGGATGAGGATTACAAAAAGTTTTATCGTGATGTGTTCAATGATTACAAGGAGCCTCTGTTCTGGATCCATCTGAACATGGATTATCCTTTTAACTTAAAAGGTATCCTGTACTTCCCTAAGATCAATACCGAATACGATTCAATAGAAGGCAAGATCAAGCTTTACTCAAATCAGGTGTTCATTGCGGATAACATCAAAGAGGTCATTCCCGAATTCCTGTTACTCTTAAAGGGCGTCATTGATTGTCCGGATCTTCCTCTCAATGTTTCCAGAAGTGCATTGCAGAAT
>JAFSWD010000135.1 GCA_017444675.1 Lachnospiraceae bacterium | reverse complement strand
TGGACTAATGCGCAGAATGCTTGCTCGAATGCTCGTGCGTGAAAACGCAGGTGTAGCGGGCTACTCCGAGGCTTTCATGTACGGGCAGTCGGGTAAGCAGGCAAGCATTCGGTCCAGTTATTTAAGAATCGATGTACTAGAAACCGATCCTGCTTCATCAGGAATAAAAATGTACAGTCTGAAATATTACAGCCTGTACATTTCAGACTGTAGACAAACTATATTTTTTAATCCGGCGCCAAACCTATTTTTTTTAAAGTGGAGAGAAAATTCATTTTTGAGGCATATTCTGAGCTATAAATCCTAAAAGGTGCCAAAAACAAGGCTGAAATGGAGAAAAATAAATCAGCGTCGGCATCGTTCTTTGAAAAAAGTACTTTGTCGACGCTCTGAAATGTACAGGCTGAAATATTACAGCCTGTACATTTTTTTAGCATTCTCAAATGTGATCTTTTCTATATCTTCCCGACACACACCCTTTATTTCGGATATGGCATCCACAACATATTTAATATATGCGGAGTAATTCCTTGTACCTCTGAAAGGTACCGGTGCAAGATAGGGGCAATCGGTCTCAAGAAGGACCGAAGTCAAAGGGATCTCTTCGATCACTTCCTTAAGTTTTCTGCCGTTCTTAAATGTTGCAACACCGCCCACGCCGATGAAAAATCCCATCTTAACATATTCTTCCGCCATCTCTTTACTGTAGGAAAAGCAATGCACCACTCCGGGGTTTTTAAAAAGTTCTTCTCTCTCAGCCCCTGCCGCTTTAAGCTCCTTACTGTAAGCTTTAAGCATTTCCATTGTATCTTCCGCAGCGTCACGGCTGTGTATTATAACGGGCTTGTTTTCTTCCTTTGCCAGATCCAGCTGACGCTTGAACCAGTACTTTTGCACTTCACGATCAGCCTCTTCTCTCGAATAATCCAGGCCTATCTCACCGAGCGCCACGCATCTGGGTTCATTGAGCCACATACGAAGCTTTGCCAAAGTGTCTTCATCCATGAATTCCACATAGTCCGGATGCAGGCCTACGGCAGCATATATAAAATCCCAATGTTCCGCCAGGACCATGGAGGAAGCACAGCCTTCAAAGTCAGCACCCACGTTCACCACAGCTCCCACGTTTTCATTTTTCAGATCGGCGAGAAGCTCTTCCCTGTCTTCATCAAAGCGCTCATCGTCGTAATGAGCATGTGTGTCGAATATCATTACCTGGAAATGTCCTTTCCGAAATACTTTACAGAGATCTCGGATAAAGTGCCGTCTGCTCTGAGCTCTTCAATGGCCTTGTCGATGGCACTTCTTAAAGAATCCGCCTTCTCCCCCTTGGGCATTGGTATCGCCACAAGAGATGCTTCCTCTGTCAGAGCCGCTATCTTAAGGCCCGACTCGGGATGTTCTTTCATATAATCATAAAACGTTACTTCCGCATTCAAGGTCGCATCGATCCTGCCTGCAAGAAGAAGTTCAATTGTCTGATTCAGGTCGTCAACACCGATGGGTTTTGCCCCGTATTTCTCCGCCAGCAATGCATATGTGCTGGATATGGTGTTGGCAGTGGTCTTTCCGTTCAGATCCTCGAAGGATCCGATCCTGTTATCATCTCCGCGCACGATAATGGCGGTTCTTATATATCCGTAGGGAGTGGAAAAATCATATTTCTCGGATCTTTCATCCGTGATCTCAACACCGTTGGCCATAATGTCATATCTTCCCACTTCAAGTCCCGCAAGAAGTCCATCCCATTCGCCTTCGACAAATTCGGCCTTTACGCCCAGCTTGTCAGCGACTCTCTCTGCTACCTCGATATCGAAGCCAACCAGCTTATCTTTCTCATCGTGGTAGGTCCAGGGTGCCCATGTACCCTCTGTTGCAATTACGATCTTTCCGTCCTTTTGAATTCGGGAAAGCATATCAGGCTCTGCCTGCTTACCGCAACCTGCAAGTGCTGTCAGCGAGACGCCTGCCAAAAAGTAACCGATCAATGCTCTGATCTTTTTCATCTTGTTATCTCCTTTGTTTTTTTATATTGGATCACGATGTTAAGGTTCTCAGAAAATTCCTTATCCTGTCATCACCGGGATTCTCGAAAAATTCTTTGGAGGGCACATCCTTAAGGATCTCGCCGTCCTCCATAAAAACAACCCTGTTGGAAACATCCCTTGCAAAGGACATTTCATGGGTTACCACCACCATGGTGATACCCTCTTTTGCAAGTCGTCTCATTACCAAAAGCACTTCTCCGATAAGCTCGGGATCCAGTGCCGAGGTGGGCTCGTCAAAATATATGATCTCGGGATCGGTCACCAGTGCACGGGCTATCCCCACTCTTTGCTGCTGTCCTCCCGAAAGTTGTGAAGGGTAAAAGTCATATCTGTCGGAAAGTCCCACCTTGTCCAGAGCAACCTTACCCTTTTCCACTGCCTGTTCCTTGGGCATCTTTCTTGCGATCACCAGGCCTTCCGTAACATTCTGCAAAGCGGTCTTATTTAAAAACAGATTATATCTCTGAAAAACGAAACCCGTCTTTTTTCTGATGGCAGCCATATTCTTCTTCGAAATACCGTGAAGGTCGTATTTTTTACCGTCAAAGGTCATGGTACCTACATCTGCCTTTTCCAGAAAATTCATGCACCTTAGCATTGTGGTCTTCCCTGAACCGCTGGGTCCGAGAACAGCCACCACATCACCTTTATTGATGTGAAGGCTCACATCTTTCAAAACCCGGTTGTCATTATAAACTTTACTGATATTTTCATAATCTATCATTTATTATCATCCTATCTTTTTCCGTATTTTCCCAGTCGTTTCTCACAGACGCTCTGAACCTTGGTAAGCACGGTACAGAAGATCAGATAGATAAGAGCCACCTCAAGATAAAGCGCGAAGGGTTCATAGGTTCTGGCTACAATCCTCTGTGTGGCCATGAACATTTCAAGTACCGTGATATTGGCTGCAAGGGATGTATCCTTTACAAGTCCTATAAGTGAATTGGAAAGGGGCGGGAAAGCGGTTCTGAAAGCCTGGGGGAGCACTATCCTGCGCATGATCTGCGGGTAGGACATTCCCACGCAGTAACCGGCTTCTATCTGGCCTTTGGAAACCGACTGAATGGCTGCTCTCATAGTCTCGGAATCATAGGCACCAACGCTTATGGAAAAAACAATGACTGCCGCAGGGAAAGGATCGATCAGCACTCCCAGTCTGGGAAGTCCGTAGAATACCACATAAAGCTGTACAAGAAGCGGTGTTCCGCGGATGATCCACACATAAAACCTGCAGAGCTGCTTAAGTCCCGGGATCTCCGCCACCTGTATCATAGCCACAACAAGAGCTATCACCATTCCTATGGCAAACGAGATTATCGTAAGGGGAATGGTCATCTGCAGACCCGGCACCAGTATTTTAAGGAATGAATCCGTTAGTATGTTCCAAAGACGTTCAGTCATAATCTACCTTTTTATACTTTTATTTTCCCGAACATTTTACCCCATCCGTAAGGATATAACAAGTTAAAAAAGGATAAATTGCGCAAAATTGATTTTGTACAATTTATCCTTCAATCTATTGCGTTCTGACACATCCGACCAAATTTAGAATTTAAGAATGGTCTTAAACAGGCCCCGCTTTAAAACACTCATTCCTGTGGAGATCAATGATCTTTCGATCTGGGCTTTACGGCGCTCCGTCTTTTTCTCCTTCTTTGCCCGTTCTGCGGCCTCTTCCTTTTCCTTCCTGGCTAAAGCTTTTTCTTCTTCCTTTTTACGGGCAGCTTCTTCCTTGGCTTTTTGAGCTTCAGCGACAGCTTCTTCTGCCTGTTTCTGCTCTTCCTCTCTTTGCTTTGTCAGGACTTCATAGGCTGTTACCTCATCCACTGCATCATCGTACTTATCCATATCATCAATGGCCATTGAGATCTTTCTGGATTTTACCGAACATGCAGCCATAAGGCTCTGAGGACATATGATCGCGGTACGCTGCACCATGGTGGGGACACCCTTTTCATCCAGGAAAGAAGTGAGCGCTTCACCTACGCCCAATTCCAGGAGTACCTCTTCACTCTTAAAAGCGGGATTTGCGCGAAAGGCCTGAGCTGCGGCTCTGACCGCCTTCTGTTCTGCGGGAGTATAAGCTCTTAACGCATGCTGTACACGGTTGGAAAGCTGGGCAAGGATGGGGTCCGGAATATCCGACGGACTCTGGGTAACGAAATAGATACCAACCCCCTTTGAACGTATCAGTTTAACCAGCTGCTCCACCTTCTGTACCAATACCTTGGGAGCATCGTTAAAAAGAAGATGTGCTTCATCAAAGAAGAATACGATCTTTGGCTTATCCATATCTCCGGCCTCCGGAAGATTTTCAAAAAGTTCCGCCATCATCCAGAGCATAAATGCCGCATATAATTTCGGATTCTGCACCAGTTCGGTACAATTCAATATATTTACATAGCCCTTGCCGTTTTCGTCGGTTCTGATCCAGTCATGGATATCCAGATCCGGTTCACCGAAGAAAAGATCTCCGCCCTGGTTTTCAAGGGGTAAGAGCGCACGGATGACCGCTCCCAGAGACTGGGCCGTCATGTTACCGTAGGTCAGAGTATATTCATTTCTGTGTTCAGCCACATAATTAAGAGTGAGCTTTAAATCCTTAAGATCCGTAAGTACCAGTCCCTTATCATCAGCTATGCTGAAAATTATGTTAAGAACACCTTCCTGGATCTCTGAGAGTCCCAGAAGTCTTGCAAGGATCTCCGGTCCCATATCGGAGATCGTAGCTCTCACAGGATGCCCGGCCTTTTGGTAAACATCCCAGAAGGATGTGGGATAAGCTTTATATTCAAACTCATCCCTCAGTCCGAACTTGTCGATCCTTTTTTCCATTCCCGAGCTTGAAACACCCGGTTCCGCAAATCCGGACACGTCACCCTTTACATCGCAAAGAAACACCGGAACGCCCGCATCCGAAAAGGACTCGGCCATCGCCTTCATTGTAATGGTCTTTCCTGTACCTGTGGCTCCCGCAATAAGGCCGTGTCTGTTGGCCATTGACGGCTCCATGTAAACTCTCTTCCCATCGGCCAGTCCCATATAGATCTTCCCATCACTATACATATTTTTCCTCCCATGCCATAAGTATGTATTTTTATTTTCTGTCACAGTTTCTTTTTTCCAAAAACACCTTTTTAACCGGCGCGGTGACCTTTTCTTCCATGTTGCATTTTAATATGCTTTTAAGAACACGCCCCGCCTCCGTTCAATATAAGTATAAGCCATTAATATTTTTTTTCAAGAAATTTGTTTTTAATTGAAACCTCGGATAAGTTTTTACGTGATTACAGATGAACGGCAGGAAAAACCGTATGATCGATCATAACAAACTTACTGACAGAGGTACTTAAAAGATGATTAAGAGAATAGGTTTTATCATTACAGTCGGTCTTGTTATCCTTTTCGCCGCAGGTTCGGCCGCAGAAAAGGATTCCAAAGCCGCTGAGAACAAAAATGAGGTTAACGGACCTTCCACAGATTCAACAGTTACCGTAAATGTCAATGACCTTACGGATAATTTCCTAAGTGAAGACATGCTCATCGGATACAAAGACGAAAGCTACTACAACTCTTTTGCGGAAGAGTATTCCCATAAGACCGTGATCGTGGCAGTGGATCCTGAGATCCTTGATACCCATAAGGTTAAGGCTCTTTGCGAAAAATACGCCTTAGATATCACTTACGATTACAACAGTTTTGATATGTATGCCCTCAGTTCTGCAGAAGAACTATCCGATGAAGCTCTAAACACACTCATTGATGAGCTTTCATATGAAGACGGTATCATTTCCGTCAGCAAAGACTATATCGCTCACATTACGGACAACGCTTCCGTATCCGGCGGATTCGGTCTTTGCATTGAGTAAGATCGCTTATTTCCTATTTTTGTTCACATCCCAAGAGAAGCGGCAGCCCTTTAAAGGCTGCCGCTTTTTTGATCATATTTTACTTGCCAATTCTCTTCGGATCTCTTTGATCCTGTATATGGCCTCTTCGCACTGTACCTTGGCGTTCTTTATCTTGGACTGCACTATCACATCCGCAATAAAGCCGTCAAAAAAGAAATCAGCGAAAGTCAGAAAATCATCGATACGGACCGAGCTGTATCCGCTTACGTCCCTGAGTTCTTTGCTGAACCTTTGAAGCGCATACCTTGCCTCTTCTATCTCATCTTCCGCATTTCTCATTTTCGAGTGTTTGATAAGGTTGGTTAAAAGTCCTCCGCCTATGATATCCACGATACCCCAGTTACCTGCGCTGGAAAGATGATCGTATGCCCGGTCAAGGTGATAAAGTGCATTATCCGCCGCGCTTATAGCTTCCTGTATCTCTCTTGTTTGAAGTGCATCCATGTGTGAATCCTCCTTTATATCTTTCCCCCAACATATATATTCTGTGATATTTATATGGCCATTTTAACATATATGCTTTGTGAGTAAAACCATATACTAAGTAAAATAAAGCCTCTTATTTTTCTTTTGTAATATTTTTACTATGTTATTCCTTTGCGTTTTTCATCAAAAAATATGTTTTTCTTGCTTCTTTTATAATTTTAATAAAAATTTAATTATTTTACTAAAAAGTATGATATACTGATCATGTTTTCCTTTAACGCAGTACCAAATCAGGAGAAAAAAGATGAAGAAAAGATTTATTGCACACGCATTTGTTACGATCTTTGCATGTATATGTCTTATATTTGCGACGATCGTAACATTTACGGTGCTGACGGGATGCGGTAAACCCGATGATGAAGTTGTGGCTCCCCCTACCCCTAAGCAAACGGAAGCACCCGAAAGTACTTCCGCAGTAACACCGGAAGCTGCACCCACTCCCGTACCTACGGACACACCCACTCCCAAACCGGAGCCTGTGCTTTTTATTCCGGGAGACAGCAGCTACACCACATCTTACGATGTGAAAAAAGGAGAATACAATCCTGCAGAAACCCTTACCACAAGAGCTTTTACAGCAGTAAAAACCGATGAGGGCGTCCTTCTCTCCTGGAGAAGCTTCGGCACCAAGGATGAAGTATTCACCGTAAAAAAAGACAATAAGGTCATATACACCGGCAGCCTTACAAACTTCCTGGATAATACAGGTAAAGCTGCAGATGTTTACACTCTGGGCTATCATGAGGGAAATGAAACAAGATCAGAGGAAGCAGTGGCCGCAGCTGACATTTTCAGGGAATTTACCCTTAATTATCCCCGGGATACTTATCTTCCCAATAACAGGCATTCCAAGCATACCGCCAATGACATGTCTGTAGGCGATCTTGACGGAGACGGTCAGCTGGAGATAGTTCTTAAATGGGATGCGGAAGATTCTCAGGACAATTCCAAGGATGGCTGGACAGGAACCACAATCCTGGATGCTTACAAACTGGATTTCAATACCGGAGATGCCAAACTCATGTGGCGTATAGACCTGGGCATCAACATCCGTTCCGGTGCCCATTATACCCAGTTCCAGGTTTGGGATTATGACGGAGACGGTGTGGCTGAAGTCCTTTGTAAGACCGCAGACGGAACCACCACCTACAATTCCGCTCTTGAAGAGACAGGTCATGTGGGCGCAGTCAGCATGTCCACCCTTGATCCTCATTTAAACAGAAAACAGCAGGAATACGATTACAGAAATCACGTGGACGGTCAGGGCAGAGTCCTTTCAGGTCCCGAATACCTTACGGCTTTTGACGGCCGCACAGGTGAGATCATAGATACTGTAGATTATATCCCTTCCAGGGGAGAAGAAAACTCCAAAGGGGTGGCAGACATGTCATCCTGGGGTGATAACTACGGTAACCGTGTAGATCGTTTCCTCGCCGCCACAGCTTACATTGATGAAGGTTCGCCCGCTGCCATCTTCTGCAGAGGCTATTACGCACGTACCTCTCTCACTGCCTGGAAACTGGTGGACAGAAAGCTCACTCTTGCATGGATCTTTGATGCTCCCGGCAATTCCCTCTATGCAGGTCAGGGCGACCATGGCCTTTCCGTAAACGATGTTGACGGTGACGGCCTGGATGAGATCATCTATGGCTCTCTTGTCCTCAACAATGACGGCACAGTCCTTAACTGTACCGGTCTGGGCCACGGCGATGCCATGCACGTAAGCGATTTTAACAATGACGGACGTCTCGAAGTGTTCCAGGTACATGAATCGGGAGCAGCCAAGTATCACATTGAGCTTCATGATGCCGAAACAGGCGAGATCATCTGGGGTGTCAACACCGGAAAAGACACAGGCCGCGGAATGGCCGCAGACATAGATCCCCGCTACGAGGGAGCTGAAATGTGGGCTGCAGTAAACGGAAACACTTTTGACTGCAACGGCAATGTGATCTATACAAACAAAAAGCCTTCGGTCAACTTCTCCATTTTCTGGGACGGCGACCTTTTAACGGAACTTTTTGATTACAGCAATACCAAGACCTACATTCCTCAGGTTCAAAAATGGGATTACGAAAAGCAGAAGGCGGACGTACTTCTCTCTGCCGAAGGAACAACCGTAAATAACGGCACAAAAGGTAATGCCTGCCTTGTAGCGGACATCCTCGGGGACTGGAGGGAAGAAATCATCCTTCGCTGCACCGAAGATCCCGCAAAGATCAGGATCTATACCACCCCTTACACAACGGAATACACAGCTCCCTGCCTCCTTACGGAAAGAGCTTACCGCGAAGGCATAGCCTGGCAGAATTCGGCTTACAACCAGCCTGCCAACATCTCCGTTCCTCTTAAAGACTACATACTTAAATAATTGAACTCCATAATAGCAAAACACGCTCGAGACAAGGTTTCGGGCGTGTTTTTGCATATCTGTCGAGAAGATATATGCCTTAATTATAAAGCTTTTTGATCTCCTCCTGATCTTCGGGGTAAATGTCCGCATTGTGGAACTGTTCGAGAGTGTAGGTCCCGTCTTTTCAAATGCTACAGAGATTGCTATAATAAAGCTTAAAGATAAAAGAGGAGAATTACCATGAGCTTTAAAACCAAATCACTTGCTGCCGCTTTGATCCTTTCGGCGGCTTTATTCACAGGCTGCGGTGAGGCTGAAGAAGCACCTGCACCCACTCCCGTTCCCACTGCTGCAACTGCTCCGACCGCTGTACCTACCGCGACGGAAACACCCACTTTAACTCCCACTCCCACGGAAGTTCCAAAAAGCTATGAGATCCCAAGGGAGTTTGATGAAGCAGCTTATCTCTATGTAAACGATAAGCTTTCCGGCATTGAAGAACTGACCGTGGATGTATCCCAAATGGCCTGCTATAAGGAAGGAGCCCTTTACCAGGTTACTCTTCTTAAAACAGACGGGACCTTTGAAGAAATGGACCTGGCAGAGATTTCGGGTAAGATAACCTTCTCCGTAAAGGACTGCGTTAAAGCAGAGGTCTCTCCCATCTTCAGGTTTGTTCTCGGAAAACGCACCGAAACACCGGAAGCTTCCGAGATCAACGTGGTGGCAAAGGACGTTTACAGTGTCGAGAATTTATATGGCTTTTACGGCACAGTCGAAAACCTTAAGAACGGAGTACACCTTAAGGGCAGTAATGTCTGCTTTATCGCGGCCGTGCCCGACGGTTTTTACAACGTGAACATTACCAAATACGGTACAGGCAGGTCCCTGATCTGCATTAACGGCGAGGCGCTGGGCTGTAACGTGGGAATAGACGGTTCCGGCAGAACAGGCATCAAGCCCTATGATTATTATATGGAGGATGCCTTTGTGACCGGCGGTACTTTAAGGGTCAGCCTGGGCGAAAAGGATTACGACCTTTCGGCGGTGGAGATCAGGAGGTCACCCACCATCCGTCCCAGAAAGCCTCATATGTATCTGGCGGGGGACTCCACCTGTTCAGCCTACTACCCTATCGAAACAGAGATTCCCAAAGCAGGTACATACCGTACAGGCTGGGGTCAGGTGTTAAATCAGTTTTTGACCGGGGATGTGGCTATTACAAACCTTGGTGCCGGCGGGACCTATGCCAAGAGCTGGTGTGAATCCGCTTTCGGAGGAGTGCTTCAGAATGCACAGCCCGGTGATTATTTCATCATCATGCATGGTATAAATGACCAGTCCTACAGTTCGGTGGAGGAGATGCGCTCTTATCTTACTTACATGATCGATGCCTGCCGCGAAAAAGGCATCATCCCCGTACTCTGTACTCCCATGCAGACAGCTAAGTTCTGGCGAAGCGGCAAAGGCAAGGATCTGGGCGAGTTCGAAGCTCCGGAAGGCGGTGGAAAAGTGGCTTTCATGGACGGAATCCGCGCGTTGGCAAAAGAAAAAGGCGTCTTCCTTATAGACGTCGCTTCAATTACAAGTGAACAATACGGAATTCTGGGCAAGACCTTTGTAACCCAGAATTTCCATCTTTACAATTCGGTTAAAGGTACCGAGGAAGATACCCTGCACCTGTCCTATGCGGGGGCTGTGAACGTTGCTTCCGTCATCGCAACCGAACTTTACAAGCTCCGGACTGCCGGAACCACCGATGCTACAGGCGCCGTAATTACAGGTCTCACCTTTAATCCCATGTCCGTGCAGGCCATTGCCTATACCGACCAAAACGGCAACGAATGCGTCTTGGAATCCGATAGGATCGAGTGCATATACAGGCGCTACAATGTGAGAGAATAAGATAAAGTGGCTCAGAGGAAGATTTTTTCTCTCCGGGCCACTTATTTTATCAATCAGCCTTTTTGGTCTTTCTGAACATGAATTTTCTTACCACGTTGATCCCTACTTTATAAGGCAGAGGTCTCAGCGCTTTATCTGCTTCCTTAAGCTTCTCCCTAATGGGGATATTCTGAGGACAATGTTTCTCGCACTTGCCACATTCTATGCACTGACTTGCAAAGGAAGGTTCCTTGGTAAGTCCCACGGTCTGGGCGAACTGAAAGCGTCCCTCGGACTTGCCTTCTATATACATTGCGTTATAGCAACGAAATATGCCCGGGATATCAACTCCCTTGGGGCAAGGCATACAATATCTGCAGCCGGTACAGCCCACTTTTTCATTCTCTTTTATGGCTGCCGTTACCTTTGCCAGGGTTTCAAAATCGCTCTCCGTAAATTCTCCCGCCCGGGCCAGATCTCCGGTCTTGCAGTTTTCCTGTACCATTTCCGAAGTATTCATTCCGGACAATACCACGGTCACTTCCGGCTGGTTAAAGAGCCAACGGAAGCTCCATTCTGCAGGGCTCCAGTCTCTTCCGCTTTCCTTCATTGCTTTCCGGGCCGTATCCGGAAGCATGTTCACCAGCTTCCCGCCTCTTAATGGCTCCATGATCACCACAGGTATGCCCTTCTCAGCAGCGGCCTTCAGTCCCACAACACCTGCCTGGGAATTTTCGTCAAAATAGTTGTACTGGATCTGGCACATATCCCAGTCGTAGTCATTCAATATCTTCAAGAACCCATCCGAATTTCCGTGATATGAAAAGCCCACATTTTTGATGGCTCCCGACTTTTTCTTCTCATCCAGCCACTCTCTGGCGCCCACGTTTTTAAGCTTTTCCCACATGGCCACATCCGTCAGGTGGTGCATGAGATAATAATCCACATAGTCTGTCCTGAGCCGCGCAAGTTCCTCCTTAAAGAACTTATCCAGGGCCGCATTGCTTCCTATCAAGTACTGAGGGAGCTTCGTCGCGATCTTTATCTTTTCTCTCACATGATTCTTCTCGAATATCTCTCCGATAGCCGCTTCGCTTCCGGAATAGACATAGGCTGTATCAAAGTAATTGATCCCCAGATCTATGGCTTCCATGATCTGCTGCTCCGCCTTTTCCATATCTATACCTGTTCCCTTTTTCTGGAACCTCATGCATCCGAATCCCATTACCGAAAGGTCTTCGCCATGTTTATCTTTCCTGTATTGCATATGATCTCCTCCTAAATGAACCTTTGGGGACGGGGTTAGGGGTTCATTTTCTCTATTTCTTATTTTACAAGTTCACCACTCCAGGTGATGACTCCGCCAAATTCATATACCTTCGTATATCCCATATCTGCCAGTTTCTTGGCTGCTTCTTTGCTTCTTCTGCCACTCCTGCAATATACCAAAAGGATCTGATCCTTGTCCGGAAGTTCTGCGGGCTGTTCCGTGGCGATGCTCTCATTGGGAACACAGATAGCCCCGGGTATATGTCCGGCTTCATATTCATCATAGCGCCTTACATCCACTATGAGATGACCGTCATCTACTTTCATCATCTCCGCCGCTCTTTCCTGGGTGATCTGTTCATATGTATTCGCAACCTTTGTACTTTCATTTTTACCGCAGGCCGCAAATCCAAGGGCCATAAGCAACAGCACCGGCAGCGACATTATCTTCTTAAAACTCTTCATCCTTTGCCTTTCTTTTTACTCCCCCTGACTCTATCCCAAAAGTATAGCCAACATATGCTCCAAAAACAAATTAAAGATTTATAAATGCGCACAAAATGAGCCTTTGGGGACGGGGTTAGGGGTTCATTTTT
>JAFSWD010000134.1 GCA_017444675.1 Lachnospiraceae bacterium | reverse complement strand
GCAGAAATGTCCTTATCTATTTTACGAACGAGGCCAAGGAAGGTATATATTTTAACTTCAACAAAGCTTTGAATAAGGGGGGTATCTTGTTTCTCGGAAATACGGAACAGATACTTTATCCGCAGGAGTATAATTTTACTTTAAATTCATCTTTTTTTTATAAAAAACAATGATTCTTATCGATATTTTGTATTGATTTTTTATATGCAATGGGTTATAGTTATTTTAGAAAACGGAGTGCGAGATGGACGGATTAGTTAAGGTGGCAGTAGATGCCATGGGCGGGGACAATGCCCCTTTGGAACTTGTCAAAGGCACGGTTGAAGCCGTGAATTCAAGTGAAAAGCTCAAATGTTTCCTTGTAGGTAAAGAGGATGTCATAAAAAAAGAGCTTGCATCATATGAGTATGATAAAAACCGTATCGCCATCGTAAATGCAGACGATGTCATTACCAATGACGAGGCGCCTGTAATGGCCATAAGACGTAAGAAGGAGTCCTCTATAGTAGTCGGACTGAATCTTGTAAAGTCCGGGGAAGCGGACGGATTTATCTCTGCCGGCAGTACCGGTGCAGTGCTTGTAGGAGCACAGCTTATAGCCGGAAGGATCAAGGGCGTTGAGAGGACGCCTTTAGCACCTGTGGTTCCTACACTTAAAGGTGTATCGTTACTTATCGACTGCGGTGCGAATGTTGATGCGCGTGCTTCTCATCTGGTACAGTTTGCAAAGATGGGTTCCATATATATGGAAAATGTCATAGGAGTTAAGAATCCGAAGGTAGCTATTGTAAACATCGGTACCGAGGAAGAAAAAGGAAATGCCCTTGTAAAGGAGACATTCCCTCTCCTTAAGAATTGTTCTGACATTAATTTTGTGGGCAGCATCGAGTCACGCCAGATACCGTACGGTGATGCGGATGTTATCGTATGCGAGGCTTTTGTCGGCAATGTTATCCTTAAGATGTACGAGGGTGTTGCGGGAGCATTGGTGACCAAGATCAAGGAAGGTCTTATGGCTACTCCTGTAAGTAAGATAGGAGCATTGCTCAGCAAAAAATCACTTAAGAAGACTCTTAAGGGCTTCAGCATGGATGATTACGGCGGAGCTCCCATGCTCGGTCTTAACGGACTGGTTATGAAAACGCACGGTAATGCAAAGGCGATAGAGGTTAAGAATTCTATCATGCAGTGCATTAAATTCAGTGAAAGTAATATTCCTGACAAGATCAGGAGAAATTTACAGGAATAAAACAGTATCAAAATAGTGGAGGTTGTTATGGAATTTGAGAAATTGCAGAAGATCATTTCTGAGGTTCTGAATGTTGAACCGGACAAGATCACGATGGATACCACATTTATCGACGATCTTGGAGCTGATTCGCTCGATGTTTTCCAGATCATCATGGGAATTGAAGAGGAATTCGACATTGAGATAGCCAATGAAGATGCCGAAAATATTGTTACGGTCAGAGATGCAGTTGAACAGATCAAGAATGCTATAAACTGATTTAAGAGGCTGTCGAATAGACAGCTTCTATTTATGCCTGCATAATATGTCAAATGCTGCTTTAGCAGCGTTTGACAGTCAGTATGCGCGATATACGTATACTGCTTTGCAGATACAGAAGCGGCAAAACGGAAGGAATATAAATGAATACGGAAAAGATCAGCGGATTGGAAGAAAAGCTGGAATACACTTTTAAGGACAAAGAACTTCTTATGCTTGCACTTTCACACAGCTCATATGTTAATGAGCTTACCGTAAGGAACAGACAGTGCAATGAGAGAATTGAGTTCCTGGGGGATGCCATCTTAGAGATGGTCTCGAGTGAGTACCTGTATAAGACCAGACCCCAGGACAAGGAAGGTGTAATGTCAAAGCAAAGAGCTGCGCTTGTGTGCGAAAAAGCTCTGGCATCTGCAGCACGTGAGATAAGCCTCGGGGATTACCTTCTCTTAGGTAAGGGAGAGGCAGCCAACGGAGGTGCCAACAGGGATTCGATCCTTGCGGATGCATTCGAAGCGATAATCGGAGCTATTTACCTTGACGGCGGTTACCAGGTAGTTTCTGCGTTTATAATCAAAAGAGTACTTGAGAGCGGAAACGGAACATTTGTTGATTACAAGTCGCGTTTCCAGGAGATAGTGCAGGGACGCAGCAATGCGAAAATCGTATATGAACTGGTAGGAGAGACGGGACCCGAACATGACAGACAGTTCGAGGTGGTCGTCTCTATAAACGGTGTTGTCCTCGGGCACGGTACCGGGCATAACAAAAAGGCCGCAGAACAGAATGCGGCTATGGAAGCTATAGTAAGAACAAGGAGACAGAGTGACCTGACCTGATTGGCAGGGCACGGCAGAGTTATGTATTTAAAGAGTATAGAGATACATGGTTTTAAATCCTTTGCAAATAAAATACTTTTTGAATTCCATGACGGTATCACGGCCATAGTCGGTCCCAATGGCAGCGGTAAAAGTAATGTGGCGGATGCGGTAAGATGGGTATTGGGTGAGCAGAGTGCAAAACAGCTCCGCGGTTCCTCGATGCAGGATGTCATCTTTTCAGGTTCGGAAGCCAGAAAGCCGATGGGCTACGCTTATGTTGAGATAACATTCGACAATTCCGATCATACACTCCCGGTGGATTATGAAGAGATTGCCGTAGCAAGGCGTGTATACAGATCCGGTGAAAGCGAATACCTGATAAACGGGAATGTATGCAGACTTAAAGATGTCCAGGAAATGTTCATGGACACCGGTATCGGTAAGGAAGGATATTCCATTATCGGACAGGGCCAGATCGATAAGATTTTAAGTACAAAGCCGGAAGACAGACGAGAGCTTTTTGATGAGGCAGCCGGCATAGTTAAATTCAAAAAGAGAAAAAATATAGCCGAGAAGAACCTTCAGGAGACCTCGGATAACCTTTTGCGCGTAAACGACATTATAGGCGAGCTCGAAAAACAGATAGGACCTTTAAAGGAACAGTCCGAACAGGCAAGGGAGTATCTGCGTTTAAAAGAGATATTGAAGAACCTGGAAGTCAATAATTTCTTAAGGGAATACGAGGAAAGCGGCAGGAAGAAAAAGGAACTTGACGAAAAGTACAATGCGGCTTCTTCGGAACTTGCCGACACTAAAGCAGAGAACGAAAAGGCCGAGAGTGAGTACAAGAAGCTTGAAGAGAAAATAGTTGATATAGATTCACTGCTTAACGAGCACAGAAATAAAAGGCAGGAACTCCTCATACTTGCCGAGAAAAAGGAAGGCGAGATAAAGCTGCTTACACAGCAGCTTGAAAATATCGGAGCCAACTCCAAGAGAATATCGGAACGTATAGATGAGATAAAAACCGGTATAGATGAAAAATATGCCGAAAGAGCGGTATTTGAGAAGCAGAAGCTTTCCTTTGCCGACAAACTTAGCCAATGTGCCGAAAAAAAGCAGGAGGCATCAGCCAAACTTGAAGATATAAGAAAAGAGATAGAGACCTTAAACAGAAAGATCGAGGATGCAAACAGCGAGATACTGCGCCTGGCCAATTCCGACGGACATGTAAAGACCACCATCGAGCATGCGGATACTATCTTAGAGCAGAATAATATCAGGCATTCGGAGCTTTCAAGAAGGCTTCTCGTGTTAAAAAGCGATGAGGCGGAGATTTCCGCTTCGGTCGCAGAACTTAAAAAGAAATACGATTCAATATCAGAATCTGTTGAGGATAAGGAAAAAGAGGGTAACCTTCTTTCGGAAAAGCTTTCCGAAAAAGATGCGCTCTCTAAAAAGCTTATCCTTAATCTTGATGCCAAAAATCAGGATTATTTAGGCGCCAAGTCACGTCTTGAAGCTATCAGGCAGATAGCTGAAAGATATGACGGATACAGTGCAAGCGTAAAAAAGATCATGGAAAACCGGGAGCAGTTTCCCGGTATATGCGGCGTTGTGGCAGATATCATTTCTTCTGAAAAGAAGTATGAAACTGCCGTGGAAACGGCACTCGGGGCATCCATCCAGCACATAGTCACAGAGGACGAAAAGACTGCCAAGGCCGT
>JAFSWD010000133.1 GCA_017444675.1 Lachnospiraceae bacterium | reverse complement strand
GCACAACGGAATCAAGGTTGATCCTAAGTCAATCTTTGATGTACAGGTTAAGAGACTTCATGAGTACAAGAGACAGCTTCTTAATATCCTTACAGTAATGTACAAGTACCATGATCTTAAGACCCATCCAAGCAAGGACTTTTATCCTAAGACCTATATCTTTGGTGCAAAGGCAGCAGCCGGATACCTTACAGCTAAGCTGACGATCAAGCTGATCACATCAGTTGCTGACGTTATCAATAACGATCCGGCCATCAAGGGCAAGATCAAGGTTGTATTTATTGAGGATTATAGGGTTTCAAACGCAGAGCTTATCTTTGCTGCGGCAGATGTATCAGAGCAGATCTCTACAGCAAGTAAAGAGGCTTCCGGAACCGGAAACATGAAGATGATGCTGAACGGAGCCGTTACAATCGGTACTATGGACGGTGCGAACGTTGAGATCGTCAATGAAGTTGGCGAAGAGAATGCATTTATCTTTGGTCTGTCTTCTCAGGAAGTCATGGAATATGAGAAGAACGGCAACTACAATCCTATGGATATCTACAATTCAGATCCTAATGTAAAGACTGTTCTGGATATGCTTGTGGACGGCACCTTCTCCAAGGATAAAGAGCTCTTCAGACCGCTATACAACTGCCTTCTTAATACAATCAACTCAAACAAGGCGGACCAGTACTTCATCCTTAAGGACTTCGAGTCCTACATGGATGCTCAGAAGAGAATATCCGATGCCTATGTGGATAAGAAGCGCTGGGCAAAGATGGCGCTGATGAATACCGCCAGCTGCGGCAAGTTCTCCTCAGACAGAACCATTCAGGAATATGTGGATGAGGTTTGGCATCTGGACAAGTTACAGATTGAAGTTAAATGATTACAAAAATAAGTCGCAGGCTGGAACACAGCCTGCGATTTTTAATTGGGATCGTTGGATTCCATGTGACGCTCTTCAATGAGCTTTTCCACCTGCAGAAGGTGTTCCTTACTGCCGGCGCGATCGCTCTTGGGGAGTGTTTTTCTGTATACGGAAGGGGAAATGCCCTTTTCAAGCTTGAAAGCCTTGGAAAATACCAGTGGATCCGAATATCCGCAGGATATGGAGATGGACTCGATGGGGAGCTCCGTAAGCTGTAAAAGCTCAACTGCTTTGGCGATCCTATAGCTTGTAAGGTACTGCTGAGGGGATATTCCCAAGTTCTTTTCAAAAAGAGTGTATAAATAGCTGCGGTTGATACACACGTAGTTGGCGATATCCGTAACCTTTATTGGGTTACAGTAGTTGCTGCGCACGTAAGCCTGGGCCCTTGTGACATAGTCATTGTTGGAGCCGGAGTCGCTCTTTGGAGTTACGGACATTCCGGAGGCGATAAGGGACAGGAAAAGAGAGAGATTACCGTTTCTTCTAAGGTCATCCTCAACGCTGAAGGTGTTGTGGTCCATCATATCCTTTACCAGGCCATAGATCTCTTTTGACTTATCACTCTTAAAAATAGGCTGCTGAAGGGAAAGACCCAGCTGGGAAACGATCTCCTCGGCTCTTCTGCCTCCAAATCCCACCCAGACGTAGGTCCAGGGATCCTTTTCATCGGCAACGTAGTAGGCAAGCTCGTCCGGAACAATGAGAAATCCGTACCCTTCTGTCAGAGGATACTTTTTTCCGCCAATGGTAAAAGAGCCTTTGCCGCTAAGGACAAAATGTATCATAAAGTGAGGCTTTAATGCCGGGCCGAAGCTATGGTGGGCTTCAGTCTGTGAAAGACCGCAGCAGTATACATAAAGGTCATCGGATTCTTCTGTGTTAAAGAGAAGTTTATAGGCTTTTTCCATGGCTTTCTCCAAATCGAACTAATTAGAACGTTTTTTTCATATTAGCAGTATAAAGTGTAGGAGTTCAAGTCCCCAATATTTGCGGGGCTTTGAATTGTTTTTTTGTTGCATTTACGGTACAATAAGATAGCGTTTTCG
>JAFSWD010000132.1 GCA_017444675.1 Lachnospiraceae bacterium | reverse complement strand
TAATCCTCTTCACTGAACAGCTTTGCTGCTGTATTTTTAAATCTGTCGGGCGGCATACAGGTAACTATCTTTCCCCGGATCTCCTCCCGCACGTTCCCTTCCTCGGGAAACACCAGCATATAAGCATGGAGCAATTGATGGTTTATCTTAAGTCCGGTCTTTTCGCCGGCTTCTTTTTTTATCCCATCTTTATATCCGTATTTTACGTCCCCAACCAAAGGATGTCCAAGCGCCGAAAGCTGAGCTCTTATCTGATGAGTTTTTCCGGTTATCAGCCTGACAGCCAGAAGGCTGTGGTCATTTTCGGTCAAAAGGGGGAAAATCTCCGCCTCTATTTTTTCAAGCCCTTCCGCAGCTCTTTCGGAAACCCTGACCTTATTGGTCTTTTCGTCCTTGGATATATAGGAGGTGATCTTTCCTCTGATCTTTACATTTCCCACAGCCAGACAGAGATAGTATTTCTTAAGGTCGTGGCTTTTAAGGAGACGGGAAGCTTCCTGCAAGCCCAAAAGGCTTTTACCTGCGATAACAAGACCGGAGGTGTTCCTGTCTATACGGTTACAGACTCCGGGAGTAAAGGCTTCATTCTTTCCTATGCCTTTTTCCGCCAGATATCCAACTATCCTTTCGTTTATGGAGATATCATCCGGGGAAGCTTTTTGTGAAAGCTCTCCCACAGGCTTATTGACGATCAGGATATCATCATCTTCATAAACTATCTCGGAAGTTTTAAGTTTGGGCTTTGAAACGTCCGCTTCTTTTGCCGGAAGATCATTTCCTTTTCCGCTGAACTTGTCAAAGGTCTCTTGAGCAAGGAAAAAAGCGATCTCGTCACCCTCCTTCACCTTTTCGTTTCCTTCGGCCTTTTTGCCGTTTAAGGTAATGTTCTTTTTTCTGAGCATCTTATAAACAAAAGAAGACGGAGCTTCTTTGAGTATCTTCATAAGGAGCTTGTCGAATCTCTGTCCGCTTTCATTTTTTCCTGCTTTAATATCTATCATTATACTATAGCCGTCCTGATAAACTCCAAAACACCGTTCCTGTCTGCCTGCTGCTTTTCCGTAAGCGTTTCTTCTTCGCTCCTCATACGGAAACGATTGGAAAGAGCTTTTGAAGAGTCGGTAAGGAAGCATACATGATCCAGTTTCCTGTTCTCACATTCGGTTTTAAAATACTTTTCCGTTTTATCCAATTTATCCTTTTTTTGAGTGGAATAACCGATGATCTGATGTCCTGTCACAACTATTGCATCCAAATGCATGGGACGTTCTCTTGAAGTAAAGACCGGATCGTAGAACACGATATCGCCGGGTTTTAAAAGTCCCTCTATAAAGTTTTTTTCTTCTCCGGAAATACATTTATTGGGAAAAACAACGATCAAAAGAGTAAGTACTTTGGCTCCCGGCAGAACGCCGAGAATAGAAAGCACCGTAAAAACATTTCTTGCTTCCCATTTATTTAAAGCAAGGCCCAAAACAAAAATACCGACGGATGCCAGAAGCACACCGAAAAATCCAAATATAAGAACGGTCTTTTTGTATTTTAAATATCCATATTCGCCTTTTTCTTTTTTAATAAGCATCCCGATCTCCCTGTTCTTAAGGCCTAAAGCCTGTATTATCTTATTTCCCCGCTGTCTGTAAATCTCATCTCACCCAGCATTAAGTCATCGGGCAGCAAAAGCTTACCGAAACGTATGCGTTTAAGATGAGTCACTTCCACGCCCACCTCATGGCACATGCGTTTCACCTGATGAAACCTGCCTTCGGTGAGAACTATCTTTAAAGTGCACTTGCCTTCCTCTTCCGATACCACCGTAAGTCCCGCGGGAAGTGCCTTATAGTCTTCCCCCACCCGTAGGCCGTCCTTAAACATCTGAACCGCATTGGGATCAAGCTTTCCCTCGCATCGGGCAAGATACTCCTTTTCCACATGTTTTGCGGGGCTTAACAGCTCATGAGAAAGAGCGCCGTCGTTGGTGATGACCAAAAGCCCTTCCGTATCCTTGTCAAGACGGCCGATGGGGAAAAGCCCGTTTTTGGGGCAGGCATCACTTATCTCCTTATTCTCCCGAAGCAGATCCAGAACGGTCCTGTCTCTGCCGTCTTCCGTGGCACTGATCACTCCCGCCGGCTTATTCATCATGATATAAACGAAGCCGATGTTTTTAAGGACTGTCCCGTCCAATGTCACAACGTCTTTTTCCGTAACCTTGGTTTCGCCCTTCTTACAGATTGCGGAATTCACGCTGACTCTTCCTGCTGAAAGCGCTTTTTTCGCCTCGGATCTGGTAAGCTTGGAATTTTCACTTATAAATTTGTCCAGCCTGTCAGCCATTACATCATTCTCCATCCGGGAAGGTATTTGTTTTTAAGTACATTCCCCGAAGCCTTGGCCCAGCCAAGAGGGAAGTCATCCACGCAAACAAGCACATAGCCGTCCTTCACATCTCTTTTGGCTTCTATGGTCTCGCATTTAAGATATCTGATAACATCCTCGTCATCGGGTTTTAAGGAATAAACATTATCGTATTCCGAAGCTTTTAAGGCACATGCAAGTGCCTGAGAAGGTTCAAATCTCTTTTTGGCAGCTTCTCCCAGTAACAGGCCGGTCCTCATGATCCTTAAGCCATTAAGTTCAGGCACCCCTTCGGGAACCAGATATACCCTGTTTTCCCTGATCTCCATCCGTTCAACCGGAAGATCAAGCTTAACCTTCTTAAGGAAGTCCGTCACTTCCTCCGGTAATTTGGTGGCTTTCATGCATTCATATGTTCCCGCAAAGCCTTTACCCGGTGCATCGTCTCTTTTAAGAAGAGCTGAAAAATGTCCCTCTCCCTCAAGTAAATGAGGCCAAAGTCTT
>JAFSWD010000131.1 GCA_017444675.1 Lachnospiraceae bacterium | reverse complement strand
GAAGTTAAGTTCCCTTACCTCTTCGTAGCTTCCAAGGAAGACTATGATGCATATGCAAAGTATTTCGTAGACGAGCTTCCTTACACTGTTGACGAACTTAAGGAAATGTCAGAGCTTTCAATCTCAGATCTTTCCGCAAAGGCTGCATCACTCTCACTTGAGGATGTTCAGAAGCGTCACGGATAATAAGATCCAAAGCATTTTATAGCAGTATAAGTATTTGACTTTCAGAGCCGGTTGTCGCTGTAATTACGGCGATGCCGGCTCATCTTAAAGGGAAGGTGTATTATGAATTCTAATCCGAAGAAGGGTATAAACGGAATATTCGGCCGCTATACCGGCGCAGTCATTCTGGTAGGCCTTATTCTTGTATCATATTTGATCTTTAAGATACTTCGTCCCGAAACCTTCGGACAGCCGCAGCAGGTGCTTGGTTATTTCCAGCAGTGCCTTATCGATTCTGTGGGTGCCGTAGGCCTTTATTTCATAATCGTAATGGGACTTTTCGATTTCTCCATTGGTGCAAACTGCATACTCTGCGCCATAGTGGGAACAGTGTGTATGAAAAATCTGGGGCTCGGATATCCCGGGTTCCTTATAGCGCCTCTTATCTGCGGGGCACTGGTCGGTTTAGTTAACGGCATAGCATATATCAAACTTCACATACCTTCCATGATAGTAACCACGGGACTTGCACTTATCTATGAGTCAGTGGGCTATTATGTAAGCGGCGGGGTTCAGGCATTCCTTACGAAGGATCAGACCTTCTTCGGACATGCTCCCGGAAACCTTATCATTGCCTGCTTCGCATTCCTTCTTTCCTATACCATTCTGGTATATACAAAGATCGGAACATATGCCTATGCAATAGGTTCCAATGAAGCGGTAGCAAAAAACATGGGTATTAACGTTAACAAATATAAGGTTCTCACCTTTGTTATCACCGGTTTCTTTGACGGTCTCATGGGAATCCTTGCGATCTCTTACGGTTCCTCCATGGTATCCGTAACGGGAATGGCTTCCATGAGCAGGAACTTCGCTCCCACAATGGGATGTTTCTTCGGTCTGGCCTTCCGCCAGTTCGGTCTTCCGATCCCTGCAATAATCGTGGGCGAATTCCTTATTCAGATAATCTATAACGGCTTTGTTACCCTGGGAGCTCCCACGGCCATACAGAACGTGGTTACAGGCGTAGCACTGCTTTTGGTTGTTGCACTTACGATGAAGCCTGTCAAGGGCGAGATTGTAAAGTAAAGGAGGTTTTACTACCATGTCAGACATAAGATTACAGGCCGTGGATGTATGTAAGACCTTCGGCATCGTAAAGGCGGTCCAGCATGTTTCCATAGATTTTTATAAGTGTGAGGTGCATGGACTTATCGGAGAAAACGGTTCCGGAAAATCCACCCTTATGCAGATGCTTACCGGAATTTACACCATAGGCAGCGGAAAATTCATACTGGACGGAAAAGAAATACATGTTAAAAACCAGGTGGAAGCAAACAACGAAGGAATTTCCATCATAGTCCAGGAGCTGGGAACACTGTCCGGTCTTACTGTTGCAGAGAATATCTTCCTCGGCCACGAGGACAGATTTGTAAAGTTTGGTATCAAGAATACCAACGCGATGATAAAGGAAGCCAACGAACTCCTTAAGAAATATGGTTTCGAGAGAATAAATGCAGCGGATATGATAGACCGCTATAACTTTGAGGACAGAAAGCTTATCGAGATCGTAAAATCCACCTATTTTGCTCCCAAGGTAGTGGTAATAGACGAGACCACCACAGCTCTTTCACAGGAAGGAAGAGAAGAGCTCTATAAGCACATGAACAGGATTAGGGAAGAGGGGAATACGGTCATCTTCATTTCCCATGACCTTCCGGAGGTCCTTGATAAGTGCGACAGGGTTTCAGTCTTAAGGGACGGTGTATATATCGACACCGTAAACGCCAAAGAGGTTACGGAGGATGACCTTAAGAAGCTGATGGTGGGCCGTGAGCTTGGAGAGCACTATTACAGGGAAGATTACGGCGAAAAGATCTCCGATGAAGTTGTGCTTTCAGTTAAGAATGTAACGGTTCCCGGAGTCATCTATGATGTGAGCTTTGACCTTCATAAGGGCGAGATCTTAGGTTTCGGAGGACTTTCCGAGTGCGGTATGCATGAAGTAGGAAAGGCGGTATTCGGAGCTTCCTATGACAGGGAAGGTTCTGTAACCCTTGCGGACGGAACGGAGATCAACTCCATAATAAAGGCCATTAAGCACAGCATCGCATATGCTTCAAAGGACAGGGATAACGAATCCATCGTAATAAACCAGAACATAGGCGACAATATCTGCCTGCCTTCTCTTGATGAGCTTGGTGGAAAGACCCATCTTCTTAACGATAAGAAGCTGAAGGCTTTTGCAGAAAAGCACGCTAAAGAGATGACAGTGAAGATGGTTGATACGGATCAGTTCGTATCTGAGCTTTCCGGCGGTAACAAGCAGAAAGTGGTACTTGCCCGCTGGATCGGAAAGAATTCAGACATAATCGTTCTTGACAGCCCCACACGAGGCATTGACGTAAAGGTAAAGGCTGATATTTACGCTCTTATGGATGAGATGAGGAAGAGCGGTAAATCCATAATCATGATATCCGAAGAGATCATGGAGCTTATCGGAATGTGTGACCGCATCATTATCATGAAGGACGGACGGAACAGCGGAGAAGAGCTTCTCCGGAGTCCGGAACTGACAGAAAATGACCTCATTGCAAAGATGGTTTAAGGAGGACGAGATGAATACAGAAGATATCAAAAATGATGAAGTCCTTGCGGCCGAGG
>JAFSWD010000130.1 GCA_017444675.1 Lachnospiraceae bacterium | reverse complement strand
TGGACTAATGCGCAGAATGCTTGCTCGAATGCTCGTGCGTGAAAACGCAGGTGTAGCGGGCTACTCCGAGGCTTTCATGTACGGGCAGTCGGGTAAGCAGGCAAGCATTCGGTCCAGTTATTTAATAACCGATGTACTAGGATCTAAATTTTTCAAATATATGAAGAAATGATCCCATCCGTCTCACTTTCAGATCCTATCGGGCATTTCAATGAAAACCGGGTGTTCATGATAGTTCTCATTGGGATAATGAAGGGTCAGGCAAAGCTTACCGTCCTTCTTATTAAACAGCATTCCGTGACCGCCGTTCTCCGTATAGAGAGGCTTTTCACCCTGGGTCCATTTACCCGTAACATCATTATTATCAGAATAAGCCACAGCTTCCACATAACCGTGATCTCCGAAGCTGGACCACATAAGTGCCAGACTGCCGTCAGGATTGCGGAAGGCAAAAGGTCCGTCGGTAACATAGATCTCTTTACCGGGATATCTTCTGTGGGTGATGGAACGTACCCATCCCGTAGCTTCCGAAGCCTTAAACAATGTAAAGGGTTCTCCGGCAGGTCTCTTAAGATCCTCGGACAACTTTCTGGCACAGATCTCACCGTCAAAAATATCCACCCACTCATGACTGAAGATCATATAGGGAACTCCGTCGGGGCTCAGATAAAAAGTACCGTCCAGACAGTTCCACTCTTCCGGTGTGATCTTTCCTTCACTGTGAGGTTTAAAAGGTCCCAAAGGACTCTCACTCTTTAATATCATGGTGCCCTTCATATCCTTGGCAACGGTATTAAAGGTGGCAAACATATAGTAGGCTCCCTTGTACTTATGAACCTCCGGCGCCCAGTAATTCTTGTCATAAGGAAAATCATCGGTCTTATGGAAGATCTCGATGGGTCCTTCCCAATTTTCAAGATCGTCGCTCACATAGGCATCGAAACCATCAGCCTCACCCCAGCAGGTGAGACTTCTGGTACCGTAGAGATAGTATTTGCCTTCTTCGGCAAGAACAAAAGGGTCTCTGATAACAATATCGGATGTTTTCATGATCATAATGTCGCTTTCATCATATCAACAACAAGCTGCTTTACTTCTTCCTTGGTTCCCTTGCCCTTCATAAGAGGGTCGTTCAGGAATGCTTCGCAAACCAGATCTGCGTCCTTGTTTCCGCCCAAGACCACCTTCATGATCCTCTCATGGTTTTCGATGTGAGGCATCACAAGAGCCTTTACATTATCTTTTAAAGCGCCTGCATACAGGGGGCGGACCTCATCTCTTTCGAAAAGAGCATTGGTCTCAACAACAGCTTCTTCGGGCAGATTGGGGATCTGACGTCCGAAGTTGGGAATGTTAACGTTGGTGATCTTTCTTCCGAGACCGCAGAGAGCCTTGATCATGCTGACGCCCTCTTCACCTGTCTCTTCGTGGATGTTGATATCCTCTTCACCCTTGGAAAGTCTTTCGGATCTTTCAAGTCTGTGCTTAAGATCCTCTTTACGCCATGCAACGCTGGTAAGACCGAATTTCCAGGTCTTTACCTGCTCAGGGTTCTTAAGATAATCGTCTCCGGGCATGAACTCTGCCAGATGTCTGTCACCTGCGGCAGCAATGAGTCCGAAACGTCTGAAAAGATCGAACTTAACTCTGTGAGCACATGCGAAGGTGGAGTTCATCCAGTTATCGTCGCCAAATTCTATGCCTTCTTCATAATGCTCGTCAATATATTTCTTATATACAGGGATAAGGTCCACTGACTTGTAGGTTGCGTAATCGAACCAGGTAAAGTGGTTGATGCCCTGTACGTTAATGTTGATGTCATCCTTGGTAACGTCCTTCTCACCAAGCTCGCGCTTAACAATCTCAGCCAGCACCTTCTGAGTGCCGAACACTTCGTGGCAGCAGCCGAATGCCTTGATCTGAGGGAATGCGGTGTAAAGTGCCTTTACGCAAAGGGACATAGGGTTGGTGTAGTTGATGACCCATGCATCGGGGCAATACTTCTTGATGTCCTCGGCAAATCCAAGGAACATGGGCAGAGTTCTGAGTGCTCTCATCATTCCGCCGGGGCCTGCTGTGTCGCCTACCGACTGGTAGATCCCCAATCTCTCGGGCATATGTACATCTACTTCCATCTCGTCAAAAGTCTTGGGAAGAATGGAGATGATAACGAAATCCACATCCTGTAATGCGTCTCCGATGTTTTCCTTGACCTCGTATTTCCATTTGCCTACCACATCATCTCTTTCGCTTAAGCGGTTTCCGATGATCTCATTCTTTCTTGCTGCGGGTACGTCAATGTCATAAAGTCTCATTGTACCGGCCAACTCGCCTTCACGTGCGAGATCCGTCATAAGTGTCCATGCCCAGCCTCTCGAGCCACCGCCGATATAGGCGATCTTAAGATTTTTTGCATCAACTTTCTTCATCTGAATTTTTCTCCTTACTATTACCACACGGTTGTTTTCAGGATCTTTCCCCGTAAGTCGGTAATGATCCGTCCGTTGCCTCTGCAATCGAACAGTTTCTTACCGTCAAGGAATCCTTCGGACTTGTTACCCTTGTGGCTAATTTTGTATTCCACATCATTTAAAACCTGTACATATTCATAGTCCGGGCCTTTTTTCATGCCCCAGTAGACATTATTACCCTCTTGATGTAAGCCGTAAATCCTCGAAAAATATTCAAGTACGGATAAAATAGCCGGTCCGTAGGTCGGTTGACCTCCGCTGATCTCGTTCAATGATGCTTTCCCCGTGAACGGATCAAACTGTTGTACAAAATTCATGCCGCGACCGACTGCAGTAAAAAGCTTATCTCCCAATATGGGGATCAGCTTGTCCCAGCCATAGTTTTCAAGCGCTCTGATCGCTCTTTGATAAATGAGCGATTCACATTGTCCGCTCCAATTGTTTTCCGGGATGTTTCTGAAATCCCGGTCATTTGCAGCAACAGCAGGGAGAGGCATAGGTGTCCAAAACTCCTCTACGTTAAGCAAATGTTCTTTTACAAACAGATCCGCTTTTTCCTTAGACACACTTCCCCAAAACATAGCTTTTAATGTAGCATGTGTCAATGTTTTTTGCATTAAGTGATTCTTATTTCTGTCAAAAAATGCGGATCTTTCTTCGTTCCAGAGATAACTCTCCAGCTTTTGTCGCACTTCAAGGGCTTTGGCCAGCCACTTGTCGCTTTCCGTCTGTTTGCCTGAGTCATCCATGATCTTAGCCAGCATTTTCCTTGCAGAAAAGGACCAGCTCATTATGTCCGAAGAGGCCATGGGTACCGCTTCATATTCGGTAGGTGGTGTACTTTCGGTCCAGTAATTAGGTGCATCCTGATAGCGTACCGCTCCGTCTTCACCCGTATCATAGACGCAAAAGCTCTCAAGACAGCCGTCGTTATCACTGTCTCTTTCCTTCCAGATCCAGGCATCAAATTTCTCCAGCACTGACTCCAAAAGGTACAAATACTCCCTGTCTTTATTTATGAGCCAGTACATGTTATAGGCCGGCTCCGCAAAACAAAAACCCTGTAACTTATTATATTCGGGGATAACCTTGCCGTTCTCCAGCTTTATACTGCCGGGAAGTCTGCCGTCGCTCCTCTGCCCCTCCATAAAAAGGAGCTGATTGTTGAGCGACGCGCCGGAATTATCCCTCTTAAAGAACATCTCTCCGCCCATAGGCTGGGTTTCGAGCCATATCTTCTCATATCCCGCACCTTCCACCAGTACGGGACGGCCGGCGAAGTCACGCAGATTTCCTGCGATCCTTCGCTCCGCTTCATCGTAAAGCTTTTGTAAAAATAAGTCTTCGATTTTAAAAGTAACTTTATTCATCCTTTAAGTCCGCTTGTTCCTATTCCCTGTACCAGGTAACGGTTAAAGAACAGGAAGATTAAGAATACGGGGATCAGCGAAAGGGAGGACATCGCGAACATTGCACCGTAGTCTGTGGTCGATGTAGCGTCGGCAAACAACTTTATGGCTATGGATACGGGATACTGCTGGGGCTTGTTTAAGTAAAGCAAGGGTCCCATATAATCATCCCATTTCCAGTAGAATTGAATGATAACAGTGGTAATGAGTGAGGGTTTAAGCAGCGGGAAGATGATCCTGCCGAAGATGCCGTACTTGCTGCATCCGTCGATCTTTGCCGCTTCATCCAGTTCTCTCGGTATTCCCTTCATGAACTGCATCATCTGGTAAATGAAGAACGCCTGTCCGCAGAAGTAAGGAAGTACCAGCGGAACATAGGTTCCCACAAGACCAAGCTTGTGCCAGATAAGGAAGGACGGGATCATGATGACCTGTCCGGGCAGCATCATTGTGGCGATCATGCAGGAGAACCATAAGCCTCTGCCTTTAAAATGAACTCTTGAAAGGGAATAGGATACCAGTGCCGAACTTACAAGAGTTCCGAATGTTGCTATGGAAGTAAGTATTCCCGAGTTCTTAAAGAAGGTAGCAAACGTGATACCCGAGAATCCTCTCCAGCCTGTTGCATAATTTGTCTTGATCACTTCTTTCGGAACCAGACTGAGACCGCCTGTAAGGATCTGAGCGTTGTCTTTAAAGGAACCGCTTATCATCCAAAGTACAGGATATATCATGCAGAATCCAAAAGCAAGGACGAATAAGTGATAAATGACTTTTCCGATAATCTTTCTGGCCTTCATCTCCCGCCTCCTACGAATCTGCTTCCGAGAACACCCACATCTTGGATGTCTTGAAGATAACCAAAGTAATAATACTCATTACGATAAGCATTACCCAGCTCATTGCGCAGGCATAGCCCATATCGTTATACTTAAATGCCTGATTATATACGTACAGTGCATACATCATCGTTCCGTTATTAGGTCCGCCGGCGGTGATTACGAATGCCTGTGTGAATGCCATGAACGCAGAAATGGTCTGCATGATCAGGTTGTAAAGTACGATGGGTGAAAGACAGGGTAATGTAATCTTAAAGAAACGCTGGAAACCGTTAGCTCCATCTATCATAGCCGCTTCATAGTAGCTCTGAGGGATCTCCTTGAGGCCTGCGGCAAAAATGATCATGGATGAACCGAATTGCCATACGCTCATGAGGATCAAAGGATAGAGAGCCAGCTTTTGATCTCCGAACCAGTTGACCGTATGAAGGGAAAGGTCTGCAAGAACTGTATTGATAAGTCCTCTTCTTGCGAAGATCTGTTTCCATACGAGAGCAACCGCTATACTTCCTCCTACCAATGAAGGAACATAATAAAGTGAACGGTATAATGTAACCATTTTGCTCTTTCTGGTCAAAAGAAAAGCAACCAAAAGGGCAAAAGCCAATTTGAGAGGTACGGATATAAACACGTATTTAAGTGTAATCCCCAATGATTTTCTAAAGATATTGTCGCTGATGAGCTTGGCATATTTATCCAGTCCCACAAAGGGGATATCTGAATTCATGTTCATAAGTGAAACATCCGTAAAGGAATAAATGAAGGATGTGAACATGGGGATCAGCGAAAAGCATAAGAATCCAAAAATGAAAGGGAATGCAAACACGTATCCGACTGTATTATCTTTGTTGAAGAATTTCTTGATCTTATTCATCTTTTTACCTTTTTTTACCGACAAGGGCACGTCCACGTGCCCGTGGACGTGCCCCGTCGATGAAATATCAAATGGTTTTTTTACTTAAAGAGCTTTTCAGCAGCCGCATATGTAAGGTCTGCTGCCTGAGCTGCAGTGATCTCGCCGCTTACAACCTGCTGGATGTAGTTTCTGTAAAGGTCAACTACCTGATCCTGACCTGCAGGGCTGGTAACGTTAACCTTTTCAGGTGTCTTGAAGGTACCTACAAGAGTAACATAATCATACATGATCTGCTGGCCTGCTGTAGCGTTTGCCATAAGAGCTGTACGAACGTCCTCGTTGATCGGGATACCACGCTCGCCAAGAAGAACATTGTTGCACTCTGTGCTGTTCTGGAACCAGCTGATGAACTGAGCTGCTTCCTTCTTGTGCTGTGAATCCTGAGATACGCAAAGCATCTGAGAAGACTGGATAACGGAACCGGAGTTGCCGTCCTTTGTTACTCTGGGAAGTGTTGCAAGGGCAAGTGTTCTGCCGTTCTTAGCACATGCATCATAGATTGTGGGGAACTGGTTAACAGCAACCCATGTCATACCTGCTTCGCCTGTTACAAGGAAGTCGTTCTCGATGTTGGTGATCTCCATTTCAGCACCTGCATCGGGTGAAGCACCTTCCTTAATGAGATCGGCTCTCATCTGGATGTAACCCGTAAGCATCTGAGGATCATCAAAGCCCATTCCTGTAAGACCTACGTTGAAGAAACCGTACTGTCCGAGAGAGCCCTGCTGTCCGATGTAAACTGAACAACCTGCGTTGAATTCGGAGCTTGTGAAGCTGGATGTTCCGAAGTGGCCTGTAGCCTTAGCGATCTTTCTTGCAGCTGCTGCATAGTCATCCCATGTCCATGTGGAGGTAGGAAGCTCTACGCCTGCGTTCTTGAACATATCAACGTCGTAAGCGATACCGTAAGTGTTAAGACCGTTGGAAAGGCCAACAAGATTACCTTCGGTGTCTCTTGTGATGTTGAGGTAAGCATCACCGATCTTGGAAGTATCGATGGTACCATCCTTAACGAAACCGTCAAGGTAGTAGATCTTGCTTACATAGTCAGGGAAGTTACCGCCGAGCTGGAAGATATCCCAAACCTGATCTGAAGCAACCAGTGTCTTAAGCTTTGTGAAATAGTCGTCAAAAGAGAAGAATTCATATTCAATATCTACATTGGGATGAGCCTTCTCATACATTTCGATAACCTGAACAGTTCTGTCATGTCTTGTCTGTGATCCCCACCAAGCCATTCTGAGAGTGATCTTCTCATCTGCTTTCTTGGAAGCATCATTTGAAGACGTGTTGTTTGTTGTGCTGCTGGTGTTTGTCTTTGAGCTGCTGTCGTTATTAGAAGCAGTATCCTCTGTCTTGCCGCAAGCGGTAAGAGAAAGAACAAGTGTAGCAGCCATTAAAAGAGCTACGAGTTTTTTCTTCATAAGTTTCCCTTTTCTCCTTTACTATCTGTTTTAGTAGGTAGTTGATAAAGCGCAAAGTGATTCACGGCCGTGTAAATTACTTATCAGCTTGTAATTCACATTCTATATCCAAACTGCACAAAATACTACCAAATATATATGTACTTTATATGCAAAATAACTGATTTTATATTCTTCAATCAAATTATCGAAGGCAAAAACAGCAAAAAAAAAGTTTAAAAATATTAAAACGCATATATTTTGACAAACGATTTTTTTTGTGATATTATCGAGAATAGTAAGGTTTCAGAGGCGGAGACCCGATCTGCAGCCTTAAAATCCAGGGGAAAAGAGTAAAAAATATGTCACTTGATAGAAATAATGCAGGAATTTTTATTGAACGAGCCGTTCGTGTTCCCTCATTCAGAATGAATTACGAGCACATGCATTCCTATGTGGAATTCTTCTATCTGAAGACCGGAAGCTGTACATATTACGTAAACGGCAAGGAATTCCACCTTTCTCCCGGGGACATTTTTATTGCCGCTCCCGGCGAGAGTCACTGCACCAAATATGAAGGAACGGTGCTTTGCGAACGTACTGTCATCTACTGCGATCTGCCCGTTCTCGGAAATGAGTATCTCACCTCTCACACCGATCTGATCGACAAACTCGGTTCATCCGGGAAGATTCTTGTAGTAAAGAAAGGTCTGGAACAGATCGACAATCTCATCGAGATGATGCTGACCGAAAACAACATTCCCGATGACTATTCGGTAGAGAATCTGATCCTTCTTTTCAAACAGATATTATTATGGATACAGCGTTACGGCATTTTCATCTACGAACAGGTAGACATGGGAAAGGGCTTTGATGAAGATATAGAATCCACCATGAGACTCGTCGCGGAAGAATATGCAGGCTCCATCACATTAGAGGATGCGGCGGCAAGGATAAACTTGAGTCCCACCTATCTTTCCAAAAAATTCCGTCATGTTACGGGCAAGACCTTCAGCGAATACGTGAATTACATCCGTCTCCGCCAGGCCACACAGATGCTCCTCACCACCGACGATTCCGTAACGGACATAGCTACTGCCTGTGGATTTAATTCCAGCAATTATTTTAAGGATTGCTTTAAGAAACGGTTCGGAGTTTCTCCCAGAACCTACCGCACCCAGGCAAAGACCCACAATTTTGAGCAATAATAAAAAGAGGCATTCAGTCCCGGACCATTTAAGTTCCGTGGAGAATGTCTCTTATTTTTTATGGATCCAGGTCCTTCATCACACAAGAGGAATGAGGAAGCATATGCAGTGAAAACTGCCTGTCGATAACCTGGATAAAACGTGCTTCTCTGCGGTATCCTTCCGCATCCGTGAGCATAAGGGTGATCATCGCGCCCATATCGATATCTATGCCCTCCAGGGAAATGGTCAGATCCTTTTCGCAGTCATTATTGTTAAGCACCGTGACGATGATATTGTTTCTGTCAAACCTTGCAAAGGCAAAAACTCCCCGTTCTGCATAAAGAGGCATCACGGAACCGTATTTAAGCACCGCAAGCCGCTTACGGATGGCTATCATCTCCTTGTGGAGATGTATCAGATCCCTGTCCTCATGGCCCCAGGGGTAAGTCCTTCTGCTGTCCGGATCCGTAAATCCGCACTGTCCCGCTTCGTCGCCGTAGTAAACGGTGGGACATCCGGGCCAGGTCATCTGGAACACCACCGCCTCCGCAAAGATCTCGGGATGCACGTCCTTGGAAGCCGCATCCGCCCCCAGATAGGCCACTCTTCCCACATAGTGGTTGGTCCTGGTCAAAAATCTGGAATGATCGTGGTTGGACAGCTCGTTCATGGCCGTGTACATGGTGGCTGTGGAAAATGCCTTGCTGCGGTTGAACAGCCCGTCCATTAGGGCGTCCGTATTATTAAGCATATATTCTCTGAACTCGTCGCTATGCTTCTCCATTCCGGTCAGGAACCAGGTGATGGGTTCCATAAAAGCATCGTAGTTCATGAGGGTATCCCACTCGTCGCCCTTAAGCCATTTTTCCGCATTTCCGTAATGCTCTGCCAGGATGATGCTGTCGGGATTTGCTTCCTTTACCGCTTTTCTGAAACGTTTCCAGAACTTGTGGTTGAACTCCTCGGAATGACCGAGATCCGCCGCCACATCCAGTCTCCAGCCGTCACAGTTGTAGGGTTCCGAAACCCATTTGGCGCCAATCCGGCATATATATTCGCAAAGTTCTTCGGAGCCTTCGTAATTAAGCTTGGGCAGGGTGTCAAAGCCCCACCAGCCTTCATAGGAATTGGGATCCTCCGGATCCGAGAACTTGAAGAAATCTCTGTACTTACTGTCTTTGCTCCTGTAAGCCCCCACTTCGTTTTCATTTCCTGCCGAGTAATAGCCTTCCCTGTCCATCCACTTGTTGAAGGAACCACAATGATTGAAAACTCCGTCCAGGATGACCTTCATGCCTCTTGCATGGACCTGCTTCACAAAGTCCGCGAACCAGGCGTTGCTGGCCTCAAGATTGTCCCTATCCGTGGTCTTTATAACATATTTGTTATTTCCGTAAACCCCGGGGGATCCTATATTCTTCACTATGGTGGTGAGATGAGGATCTATATGATCGTAATCCTGACAATCGTATTTGTGGTTTGAAGGAGATACAAAAATCGGATTCAGGTAGAGAACTTCTATGCCCAGATTCTGAAGATAGTCCAGCTTTTTAAGCACTCCCCCCAGATCTCCTCCGTAAAACCTTGAAACGTCCAGATTTGCCACCGGTGCATTCCAGTCATACACATGCTCCACCGGCATATCGGCGTAGTAGTATTCGCCGTTTTCCACATCGTTACTCTTATCCCCGTTACAGAAGCGGTCGGGGTAGATCTGATACATTACGGCTCCCACTGCCCAATCGGGCACTCTGAAGCCGGGAAGGAGCTTAAGGCTGTCTTCCCATTCGTAATAATCCTTAAGGCCGTTTCTGGTGTAATAATAGATCCTGCCCTCGTAAACCACCTTAAAAGCATAGCTTAAGGGGTAATTGGGCATCATCATCTCGCAGGAATAGTAATCAAAAAAAGGCCCCGAATCGCAGAGTTCCATTGTTATCTCGGTAAAATCGCACATAAACAAGGGCTTCACCTGCATCCTCTTCGGAGTCCTGAGCCTGATCAACACATTTTCATTTGAGTCCACTTGAAAGGTACGGCAAAAATCGGCCGTACCGTCGGAGTAAAAAGCTTTTAATGGATCCATTTATTGTTCGCATCCTCTATCCGTAATGCATATGCATTTATTTCATTATAGCATATTCTCCCCCCGACGCAAGGTGTGTTTCTGAAAATGACACCCGGGGACGGGGTTATAGGTTCATCTTTTGAGCCTTTGGGGACGGGGTTAGGGGTTCACATTTTGACACCCGGGGACGGGGTTAGGGGTTCATCTTTTGACCCTTTGGGGACGGGGTTAGGGGTTCACATTTTGACACTCGGGGACGGGGTTAGGG
>JAFSWD010000129.1 GCA_017444675.1 Lachnospiraceae bacterium | reverse complement strand
TACAGAAAGGACTTGCGTATGAGTGTAAAATGGGGCGTTCTGGGAACGGCAGGCATAGCAAAATGGGCCACCATCCCAGGAATGCAAAAAGCCGAAGACTGTGAGCTTTATGCCGTTGCGGGAAGAAGCGAGGAAAAAGCAAAGCAGTACAAGGAAGAATTTGGTTTTGAAAAATACCATGTGGGATATGAAGCACTGCTCAAGGACCCTATGGTACAGGCAGTATACATACCTCTGCCCAACCATCTTCACTGCGAATGGACCGTTAAGGCTCTGAAGGCAGGGAAACACGTGCTGTGCGAAAAACCGCTGGCCATGACCGCGAAGGAAGCGGAAGAGATGTTTGCCGCAGCCCGGGAAAACAATGTGATCCTTATGGAAGCCTATGCCTATCTGCATAATGAATTCATCGCGGAGGTTATGAAAGACCTGAAGGCGGGAGTCATTGGCAAGGTGGACTATGTGGACACGGCTTTTCTTACCCAGAATTATTCCGAAAATGTGAGACTCTTCAAGGAGCAGGGCGGAGGCGGAGTCTATGATGTGGGCTGTTATTGTACCTCCCTTATCCTCAAGATCCTTGAAACAGTAAGTGAAAAAGGGATAAACACAAAGCCTGTGAGCATAATGGCAGATGCGGAGTTTTCCGAAAACGGAGTGGATGAACTGGCTCAGGTCATGATACGCTTTGAGAACGGAATGCGAGCAACCTTTAATGCGGGTATGAACCTGGGAACAGACACAAGCCACAGGTATGACAGGTTCTTTATCCACGGCAGTCGAGGAAATATATGCTCGGATGTGGAATATAATCAATCGGGAGAAATAGAGTACACCGTGATGTCCGATTGGAAAAAGACTGTCAAAAAAGTGAAGGTGAGCAACAATTATACTCTTGAGGTGCAGAATCTCAGCCGGGCGATAATGGGGCTTGAAAAACCCGATATAAGCTACGATTTTTCAATGGCAAATGCAAAGCTTTTGGATGCAGTGCTTGAAAAAATAAACTATTAGTTTGATCTAAGATTAATGAAAAGGAGATCCTATGAATAATTTCACTTTTTATTCCCCTACGTTTTTTGCTTTCGGAAAAGATACAGAGAATGAAGCAGGCTCTTACGTCAAGCAGTTCGGCGGAAGCAAGGTGCTGATCCACTACGGCGGCGGAAGCGTTGTAAGAAGCGGTCTTTTGGACAGAGTTAAAAGATCTTTGGAAAATGCAGGAATAGAGTACAGGGAACTGGGCGGCGTAAAGCCAAATCCCAGAAGCGGCCTTGTTTATGAAGGCATAGACCTTTGCAAGAAAGAGAAAATAGATTTTATCCTGGCTGTAGGCGGCGGAAGCGTTATCGATTCCTCCAAGGCCATTGCGGCAGGCACTTTGTATGACGGAGATTTCTGGGATTTCTATTCGGGAAAGAGTAGGATCGAAAAGGCCCTTCCCATAGGAACCATTCTTACCATAGCTGCGGCCGGCAGTGAAGGAAGCCCCGACTCCGTTATCACAAAAGAGGAAGGCATGTTTAAGAGAGGCGCCAGCGGCAATGTGCTCCGTCCCAAGTTCAGTATCTTAAATCCTGCACTCACCCAGACATTGCCTGCCTATCAGACAGCTGCGGGAATTACCGACATAATGGCTCATCTTCATGAGCGTTATCTTACAAACACCAAGGAAGTGGAGGTTACGGACAGACTGATCGAAGCCCTCCTTCTTACCATGGTTCATGAAGGACCCCGTGTTATCGCTGATCCCAACAACTATGAAGCCCGTGCAAATATCATGTGGGCAGGCATGATGGCTCACAACAATGCGGTCGGTGTAGGCCGCAGTCAGGACTGGAACAGCCACAACATAGAGCATGAGCTTTCCGCACTTTATGACTGCGCACATGGGGCAGGGTTGGCAGTAACTATGCCTTCTGTATTCAGATATGTTTACAAGCACGATGTGATGAGATTTGCCAAGCTGGCTACCCGTGTATGGGGAGTTCAGATGGATTTTGACGATCTGGAAAGAACAGCTCTTGAGGGCATAGATATGTTCGAGCGTTTCCTGAAGAGCATTGGTATGCCCACTACTTTTGGAGAGCTGGGAGCAAAAGAAGAGGATATCCCGAAACTTGTTGACATGCTTTGCTACGGAGACGGCAGAGACGGTAATCTTTACGGCTTTGTGAAGCTCAGCGCCGAGGATTGCACCAGGATCTACAAGATGATGGTGAAGTAGATAAGAGGGGCAGATAACCGTCCTTCTTATAAGAAAAATAAGTAATAATTTCTTGCGTGCATATCTTTTCTGTGCTATAGTGATGCACGAATTAAATATTTGACAAGGGGAGCCGATAAGGCTGAGAGGTGCAAATGCACGACCCTAAAACCTGATTTGGATAATGCCAACGTAGGAATCGTCGAACATTGGATATTTTAATGTTTAAATTTGCCATAAAGCGTCATCTGAACAGATGGCGCTTGTTTTTTTATAAGCCGAGAGCATATCCCGTCGCGATACCTACCACTGCGGAGAGGCAGAGGATCAGGATGGGGTGCTTTTTCTTAAAAGCAAGAAAAGCGCATACGAGGAAAAGCAATATGCTTATGATAAGTGGTAAAACATCTGAGGAAAATGAGATGTTTTTCATGACACTTTCAGTGAAGCCGTTGTTGAAAGCCTCGCTTAAGCTTGTAGAGGGAGTGAAGACACTCATTCCCACACTTAAAAGCGCCGACGCGATGAGACCCACCACTGCGGGACGAAGGCCTGTCATGGCGCCCTTAACTCCGTTATTTTCTTTGAATCTCGCGAAGAATCTTGATACGATCAGTATCACGAGAAATGAGGGCAGCACCACGCCGAAGGTGGCGCAAAAGGAGCCCGGGAGGCCGGCCACGGTACGTCCTATAAAGGTGGATATGTTCACGGCAAAGGGACCGGGGGTACTTTCGCTGATGGCAATAAAATCCACTATATCCTCCGTGGCAGCCCAGCCGTGGCCGATGACCTCGCTCTCGATCAGTGGCAGCATGGCATATCCGCCGCCGAAGGTGAAAAGCCCTATCTTAAAGAAGGTCCAGAATAATTCCAATAAGATCATTTTCTAACCCTCCTTATCTGAAACGATACGATCCCGATCGCAGCACAGGCAAGGATCACAAAGATCGCATTTATCTTAAGGAACACCACCGCCGCAAAGGCAAGCGCCATAAGGCATAGGCTTAGCCAATCCTTCTTACATTGCTTGAACATGGTCCAAAGGGCTTTAAGTATCAGAGCCGTGACGCCGGCACGTATGCCCCAAAAGGCGTATTCCACTGCTTTCAGGTGTTTAAAGGCTTCGAAGGCATAGGAGATGGCCACGATGACCAGAAAGGATGGCATTACCACGCCCAGAGTCGCGCAGACAGCTCCCGTAACGCCTGCCACACGGTTTCCGATAAAAGTGGCGGCATTGATCGCTATGGGGCCGGGAGTGGATTCTGCGATGGCGATCACATCCAGCAGATCTTTGTCTGTGATCCATTTTTTATTTTCAGCCACTTCCCTCTGGATCAGCGGTATCATGGCATATCCGCCGCCGAAGGTGAAGCCGCCGATCTTGGCAAAAGTAAGAAATAATTCAAGTTGTTTATTCATGTACAAATTCCTTTTATTTTTTTTGGGAAATTCCCCGAATAGGATACACCCAAGCCCTTGATTTGTAAACAGAGGCGCGGGATCATCGGGCATTCCACATTCATGATTTTCATCGCCCAAGCCCCATTATTACAGATTTTTAGAAGATAGCGCCTTACATTTTGTAAAATATACTTGACAAAATGTAAAACGGGTGATAATGTAAAGCCACAGGGAGAGTTATGAATAATATAAAAGTAAATACATTTAAGGGAGGTAGAGTTATGAACAAGAAAAAAATAAAAGCAATTGTGTATTGTATCCGTGTTGCTTTTTTGGTCATGGTGATACAGGCCGTCACAGCATTTGCAGCCCTGGCACCCGAGATCATCCGATTGGTGAAGGAGTTTGGCTTTGGTACAGAGGAGTATTCGAAAGCTTATCTGGATTATGTGACCGGGACGCCGGTAATGATGTATGTTCAGTTCGCCGCAACCGCAATTTCATTGGTGGTGGTTGCTGTCTGGTATTACTTCGGATATGTAAGGAAAGAAAAAAAGATATCCGGGAATAAGACTTTTAAGGATACCTTTAAGGGATTTCCGGATGCAGCCTTCCTTTTCTTCGGTGGAGTGGCGACCTGGGGAATGGCGGGAGTGCTTGACAGACTGGTCACAGCATTGGCACCCGCAAGAGCGGAAGAAGTCAACGAAATGCTTAGTGTTGTTCTGGGCAGCGGAGTGGAAGTGGCAGGAGTGATCACGGGAATACTACTTGCTCCCTTAATGGAGGAACTGCTGATGCGAGGGATCATCCTGAGGCGCTCAAAGAGAGACTTCGGGATGTGGGGCTGTATCATTATCAGTGCGATATTGTTTGGGGTATTGCATATGAATATCCTTCAGGGTATATATGTTATTCCCATGGGCCTTTTCTGGGGATATGTGGGTTACAGATATAATTCCGTGATACCTTGTATATTCCTTCACATCCTGAACAATTTTATCGGTATTTTGATCCCGTCAAAGTTTCCGCCGATGGCCGTATTTATAATTTTCGGCTGTATTGCGGCATTTATCGGAGCAAAATACGATATCCTTAAAAATGAAAGTCCTATAAAAATCGATATCGAAGGAGGATATACAAATGTCAAAGAAAAATAAGATTGTTTTGGGCTGTGTTCTGGGAATATTGTTTTTACTTTCAGTGATCATATTCTTTGTTCCCAGACATAATTATGAAACCCAAATTGAGAAGGTTGTGGAGGTAAAGAACAAAGTGGCAACCCCGGGAGAATTTTCCGTGGGGCTCACCATAAAAAAGAGCGGACAATACGATCTGATCATGGATTGGTATGAAAATCCCGATGCATCATTTGTTTCCGGAGTTTCGGTCACCGACGGATCGGGAAAAGAGGTATGGTGCGAAACAGCGGGAAGACTTAGAATAGAAACCTTTTCAAAAAAACTAACGAAGGGTAGATACAAGATCACTGTAGAGATCTTAACAAGCCCCGAAGCCTTGAATATATATGCAAAAGAGCACGGGCTCAGGACCACGGACCCTCTGGACCCCGATGTCGTTGCGTTTTATAAGGACGGCACCGCAGTCATGAAATACAGTTTCCGGTTCAAGGAAAACCAGTACATGTTCTATCTGGTGGCGATGGTATCGCTTATGCTGATAGGCGCGTTTCTTATGGTGATCATTGTAAATGTTGCCAGAAAAGGCGACCAGGACGGGGAAAAATATGATGAACGCCAGTTGATATATCAGGGACGGGCATATAAATACGCTTTCTTCACATTGCTCATATATGTCGGGCTGATCCTTGCTGCATTGATCGCGGGAGAAACTGTAAGAACCTATAAGTTGCCGGTGGATAACAGCACCCTGATCATGGTGGGAATGCTTCTGTCCATACTGGTTTTTGCAATATATTCCATTTTGAATGATGCATATTTCAGACTGAATGAAAATAAAAAATTTCTTTTGGGCTTATTTTGGACGCTGGGTATAATAAACCTGGCCTTGGGTATATTTCACGTCTTAAACGGGGACATTGCCACCGGAGGGATTATTACTTTTGAAGGTGTAGGAAGCTTCCTTCTGGGAGTGACGATGCTGGCGGTTGCTTCGGTTGCAACCTATAAACGCATTCAGGATAAAAGAGGTGATGAAGATGACTAAAAAGGAAAAGATGATCACATTTTCTGTATTGGGGATCCTTGTCGTAATATGCCTTTTGATCTGCCTTGCACCAAAAAAGCTTGCGTCTGATGAAAAAAATGTCCCGGTGAAAATAAAGGGATCCGTTGCGGATCCTGCTTATACAGAGCTCTCCGTTAAGATCGAAAAGCGGGGGGAATATGATATCGTGATCGATTGTACAGATAGCGAGACTCCTAAATTTATCACCGGTGCCACTTTTATGCGCGGCAAGGATAAGATCCTTTATACCACTGCGGGCATATGTTTTCGCGACAGGCGGAAGGCTTTGGAACTGGAGCCGGGTCTGTATGTTTTAAGAATTGATCACATCGCTTCGGCGGATGCATTTATAAAGCTTAATAATGCACAATACTCCGGGGGTATGCAGGATATGTCCACAGTCGGATCCCCCGACGATGGGGAGTACTTCATGTCCTATAAGCTTAAGGCAGTTGAAAGCAAGCCTTATTATACCTTTGTCCTTGTTTTGGGGATAGTTCTTATAGGCATAATGGTGAGCGTGATCTTTTTGAGCGGCAGTGACAGAAAAAGCAGAGCTGAAGAAAAATATGACGAGAGGCAGACTGCTGTCCGGGGAAGATCATACAGGCAAGCATTTTATGTGTTGCTGATCTATTTTCTGGTATTGGTCGTTCTCAGACTGTTTAATGCAGACCTGCCTTTAAGCGACTGGACGCTCATTGCTATGGGACTTCTGCTGGCGGAAGGCATACAGAGCTCCTTCAGTATCTATAATGATGCCTATTTCAAATTTAGGGAAAATCCGCTGATCGGGATTCAGATATTCTTTATATGTGCTGTGATCCTTGGGGCCTGCGCATGCATCAGTTATTTCGGTCAGATCAATAATAATCTTCCGAATGGCAGAGAGATCGGGCTGATCTATTTGCTGACAGCTGCATTTTCAGCTTTTGATGCTGTCCTTTTGTGCATGAAAGAAGCAAAGAACAAAAGGGAGGAGCGATATGAAAAACCTTAAATTAAAAGCCGCCAGAGCTGCTTTGGACATGTCCCAGCAGGAGCTTGCGGACAAGGTCAACGTTTCCCGACAGACCATAAATGCCATTGAAAAGGGGGACTATAACCCTACCATAAACCTGTGCATAGCAATATGCAAAACCCTGAATAAAACCCTCGATGAACTATTTTGGGATATATCCTAACGAAGTGGGAGGATTACCCCCCTTCTATTTCTCCGTTTCTTCCCTTGATTTACCGGGCCCTAAATGTTATCTTTATCCCAAATACATACACAAGGGGGAGAAAAATGTTTTTCAGTCCGTTTAATTCATTTAATTTTTTTAACATTGCATTCTTTACAATTTTCTTTATTGTTATCGCTGCCTTTATCACCGTATTTGTAAAGGGGATCGTAACCTGGACAAGCAACAACCGTTCGCCTTTACTTAATGTAAATACCAGGGTGGTTGCAAAAAGAGTGAACACCCGGTTGAGAGGCGGTCATATGGGATCCGACGCATCAATGTATATGAGCTCAAGTGCCTATCACACCTATTACGTGACCTTCGAAGTGGACAGCGGAGACAGGATGGAGCTAAATGTCCCCAAGGCTCATTTTCCCTTAAAGTTTTATTCAAAGAATTCTTTGTACCATACCAAAAACATATATATCGTCCACACCTTTCGGCTGTTATCGACTTTAC
>JAFSWD010000128.1 GCA_017444675.1 Lachnospiraceae bacterium | reverse complement strand
TGCCATCTTTTTTGTCTTGCAATCCTCTTGTTATAGCAATCTTCACACAATGGTTCTACCCATCCTCCGGTAAGCACCGGTACATTCATACGACCGCATTCGATACAAAAATAACCGGAAATATGATCATATTTAGATTCCGGATCTGACACTTCTCTCGGCGCAGCATTTGAGTATAGCCTCAATGTTCCGTTTTTTTCCCGTATCTTTTATCTGCTCATTTCCGTCTGGATCCCGGTGCTCTTATGCGCCTTTATGACTTCCTCAAGCTCATTGCGATCCGAAGAAGGAAGGTCGCCGGGTATCGTATTCTTAACAGCGCTGGCAGCATCGCCGAACTCAAGGGCTCTCAGATAATCCTCGGGATCGGAAAGAAGGCCGTACAGAACACCTCCTACATACGCATCTCCGCTTCCGATGCGGTCCACGACCTCTATGCCCTTATAAGGCTCTTCGGTGTAGAATCTGTCATTCTTTGAACTGTAAATTACAGAACCAAAATCATGCACCTTGGGAGAATGGACTGTTCTCTGAGTCGACGCCACCACCGAGATCGGGTATTCGGTGGTGAAGCTCTTCATGATGTCCTCAAGAGAGCCCGTCTTTCCAAAAGTAAGCTGCGCCGTGGATTCGGAACAGAAGAAAATGTCAACCAAAGGAAGAATCTCTTCGATGCATTTTCTTGCTTCCTCTCCTGTCCAGAGATTGCCTCTGAAATTGACATCAAATGAAATGACGGCGCCTGCCTCTTTAAACCTCTTCATCATGCCAATGGCGGTTTTTCTTGCATTTTCGCTTATGGCAAGAGTAATGCCGCTTGTATGGAAACATCTCGCAGCCGAATAGATCGAGTCGTCATAATCATCCGGACTTATCTTGTTAAAGGAAGTATGTGCCCTGTCATATACAACTCTGGGCTTTCTGGGATAGGCTGCACTTTCATAATAATAAATCCCCATCCTGGCATCTTTTTCCCGATCATAGACAAGATAATCATCGCTGACTCCGCTGAAACGGATCCTATTTTTTACAAATATGCCGATATCATTATCCGGAAGTTTGGAGATCATGCCCGAATGAAGCCCCAGAAGCGACACCCCCGTCATAACATTAAGTTCCGCTCCCCCCACCTGCTTTGCAAACTGGTCGCCTCTGACAAGTCTGTCACCGCCCAGAGGCGATAATCTAAGTAATGTCTCTCCTATTGCCAAAACGTCAAAATTTTTGCTCATATATCCTCCTAAATTTTAAGGTTCTTAATGCCATGATCGCTACCTAAATTATGTTTGTCTCTTTTCTTATATGCTTGTTTTTCCGGGTCGATCATTCCTCCCTCTCCATATTTTATCATAAAGCACAAATTTAAAAACAGCATGTACGCTTGCTGCATATTCCTTTGCTACTAAAACTGTACATATCTTTTGCTTATATTTCCTTTTCCTTATTGCAATTAACTGTAAGATAATATAGCCTATCTTTCCCTACTTAAGCGTCGCTCCATCCTTAAATGCATCACCCACCTTTTCACCCACGCCGAAATATGCATTTCCAAATGGATCAAAACTGATGGGCTTTAACTTCTTAATGTCTACCACGCCGTCCGTAACTACGCTCTCGTCAGCAGAAACATTAACGATCTCCCCGATCAGGATCCCATCCTCGAAGCTCTTTACCCTGCACTCCATTGCAAGCGGAAGTTCATCAATCAGCGGTGCATCCACGAATTCGCTCTTTGTAGCATGGAATCCTGCCCTCTCAAACTTATCCGGCACCTTTCTTCCGGACTCGATTCCCACATAATCGCAGGGAACAACCTGATCTTCTGTAGCCATGCTGACGGTAAAAGCTTTCCTGGCCTTAAGGTTATCTGTAGTCTTGTGCTCGGACAGACTGATAGTGATCTCCTTAAAATCCGTTGTGATACCCCATGCTGCGTTCATTGTATTTGGCACTCCATTTTCATCATAAGTTCCGATG
>JAFSWD010000127.1 GCA_017444675.1 Lachnospiraceae bacterium | reverse complement strand
CTAACCCCGTCCCCAAAGGGTCAAAAAAGTGAACCCCTAACCCCGTCCCCAAAGGGCCAAAAAGTGACCCCCTAACCCCGTCCCCAGAGGCTCATTTTACCATATTCTTATAGAACTCCACTGCGTTCTTAAGATCTTCCTCATTGGGACGTCCCTTGGAAGTTCCGCCCACCAGCTTGAAGGGGCCGAAGGTGTTGTAGCCGTTGCAGGAGAATTTTCCCACTACCGTGGCATTCTTGCCTTCCAGACCGCCTGCCATGGACTTGGTAAAATCCATATTCATAGCACTTGTGGAAATGAAGAATATCTTCTTATCCTTTGGCAGGTTCTTAGCGGCAAAATCCACCACCGTTCTGTGGAATTTAGCTCCGTATATGCCCGATGCAAAGCCGATCAGGTCATACTCGCTCAGGTCTTTCTCGTGAACCGTAACCGCATCGATCACCTCTACGCCGCATTCCTTTGAAATGGCGTCAACCACCTTACGTGTGTTGCCATGGTGTGTAGATGCACAGATAATGATTGCTTTCATGATCTTTCCTCCTAAAATACTCTCTGAGGCATACAGCCTCGCAACACTTTACACAACTTGTAACTTAAGGTGATTCTATCATTTTCCCTTATCCGATTCAATTAAATTTTTCAAAACTAATTGTGCAAAACCGATTTATTTTTTCGATACGAAATAAAACAGATCCCGGACAATCTCTGTCCGGGATCTTATCTATAGATTATATCTTATTAATTTACAAAACCTACCGCCGTACTTGTTACCGATCTGCCGTTATAGGTAATGGTCACACGAACATACTTAAGGTGAGTCTGTGCATAAACCGATTCGTAGGTTGCTCCGTCGGGAACGGAATCGGAAATGTTTAAGGTCCTGGAATTACCTACACCGTCGATCTCTGTCCAGTCGGTGGCATTCTTGGAACTTGCATATTCCCACTTAATGTCAAAGGAACCGGGGTCGGAATTCAGCTTAGCCAGCATGTTGCTGCTGGGATTAGCGGTCAGAGTATACCCAAGCTTAGCGGATCCGGAAATGGATGCATAGGTCAATGCTTCACTGTAATCAAGGCTGGGTGAACAGATCCTGTAAGGGGAAGGAAGTGCCTCCCTGGTACCGGTCTTTCTCACAACAACTATGGATCCGCTTATGGCCCTGCTGTAGGCTATCTTCGTATAGCTGTTGGCCTTTAGAGTAGTCCAGGCCATCTTCGTAACCGGAAGTTCCGGGAAGGAAGCTGTAAGCACCGCTTCACCGGGATCGGGGAAGCCTGTAAGTCCATATCTCTCAGCGTCCTTAGGTGTGATCACTGCCACCTGGAAATCACTGTCGTTGGCATTTGACACCTGAATACCGCCGTTTCCTGATTTGGAAGGAACATAATCAACTGTGATATTGTTAAACTCCGCATCGGATATTGTTCCCGTTGCGGGGATCGTCACTTCTGTAATACGGCTTGCTGCCGCTCTCTGAGAGCCCGCATTTCTCACATAAACCGTTTGAGGACTTGTGATAGCAGAGGAACTCGTGAGTCCGAGAGCCTGCTGAGCCAAAAACTTTGTAACTCTGGCAGTGGTCGTGATGGGTTCTATTGCCAGAAGCCTGTCACTTGAAGGTACCGTTTCCTCTGTGGTGGTACCGTTAGTGGCATAGGCAGGGATCAATGTCCAGTCTTCCCCATTAAGAGAAAACTCCTGACCGTTCTTGATATTTACGGTCCCATCCGTATAGGTGATGTTAACTATGGGACCGGGAAGTATCTTTGCAAGTGTGTATCTGGTAACGGATGAATGTCTGTTACCTATTCCAAGAGGATCTGCTTCCTGGCTTACAGATTTTATCCTGAATTCCAAAGCTCCGCCCCTGATCTCCATTTCATGAGGATCCAGTTCGGAATAATCGTGCCAGTTGCCGTTGGTACCCTTACGCCATTCTATATTCTCAAGGTCCAGATAAGTCTGTTCCCTGTTGTTTACTTTCATAGAGAAGACAAAATAACCGGTATCTTCGCCGAAATGATCTGCATATGCCGTCTCGGCGTATTTTGCTTTCCAGCTTGCCGCATCAGTGATATCCGTTGCAAGAAGTGTTCCGGTAAATTTAACGGTCAGTGTTTCCTGCCACTGCAGCACTATACTGGATATCTTTGTATGATAATCACCGCAGATATATATCTTTACATCCGCATTGGTACGTGCCCAGGAAAAATCAAATCTTCCCACATTGTCCCTAAGTTCGCAACAATACCATTTTGAAATATCATTGGTATAAATATCGGTAAAGTAGATGACCGTATCTCTTTCACTCGCCGGAAGAGATGTTTCATCGATGATGACCGACTCCATATCATAATCGATCACAATGTTGCCTTCAGGCACTGCCACGGTTCCCGAAGCAAATACTCCGTTATCCGCTTTTATCCCCGTAACCATGACCACAAGTATTATTGCGGCAAGGATCCGTGAGATGATCTTCTTCGTTTTCATGGCAATCCTCCTTAAAACAGTTCGAACTTCATTTATAACACATCAGCCTCTAATGCTTTTCATCCAAAAAAACAGGCGTTACCGCATTGAGTCCGTTCATGCTCTTGTAATACTTATCCGCTGTCTGACGGCTGACCTTAAAGTTCTTTTTGCCCTTTTTGAGCTCATCCACCTTCTTGTCCAGCGCATCCTTGTTCTTTTTTTCAAGAGCCGAGACCGTAACACTCAGATCGGTGATCTCCTGAATTAAAGCTTGGAGCCTGCGGATGGTATCCGCATGCTCCTTGCCTTTTTCCTTGATTTCCAGAGAGATCCTGTCATAAATTACCTGAAATCCCTGATCCATTTCCGTAAGATCTTCGATCAGTTTGGTTTTTTTATTCATTGCGGCATCAAACGCTTTATCATCCACAACCTCACCGGCCAAAGCGGTTTCCTGCTCCTTTGTGGCTTCGTATATGGAGTTAAGGACCTTCTTCTTTCTTATCAGAACATCCTGCATTACGCGTAAGTATCCGCCAAGATCAAGTCTTTCTTCCATCTTATCTCCGTTTAATATTATCGAACATACATATGGTTCTGCTTCATGATCTCTTTCCAGAGATCTCTCATCTCACGAATCTGTCCCAATGCTTTCTCAAGGCTTTCCTTTTCCTTCTTAATATTTGCCTGAATGAGAAGATTGTTGATGTACTCATAGATGAGATCGAAATCCTTAGCTGTCTCATACTTGAAATCCAATGTTGCACGGAACTCGGTAATGATGTTCTGAACCTTTATTATGTTGTTATTTACTTTTTCGTAATCGTTGGTCTCGAAACCGAGAAGAGCGATGTTACAGAACTTGATAGCTCCTTCATAAAGCATCAATGTGAGCTCGGCGGGAGATGCCGTGTTAACTTTTGTTCCCTGATAGAGTGTTGCTGCGTTCATTGCCATTTTTTTATCCTCCGATATTTGTCATAAGCCGCTCCGCGGCCCGTTCCTTCGTGTTATGCTTTTGCACACACTGATCAGTCGGTTACATTGATGTCCCGAGCATCTGTCCCAGGGACGCCTG
>JAFSWD010000126.1 GCA_017444675.1 Lachnospiraceae bacterium | reverse complement strand
CTAACCCCGTCCCCAAAGGGTCAAAAAGTGAACCCCTAACCCCGTCCCCAAAGGCTCATAAAGTGAACCCCTAACCCCGTCCCCGAGGCTCATCAAAAAAACTGGCTTTGATGCGTTATGAAGATGAAGCTATGTTATAGAAAAAAAACAGGCAGTTCCGAAAGGAACTGCCTGTTTGATCGGAGTGACAAGATTCGAACTTGCGACTTCCACCTCCCTAAGATGGCGCTCTAGCCAAACTGAGCCACACCCCGATTCTATCAGGTTGCCCTTCATTGCTTCAGGGCACCGAGATATAATACTATCATTTTCCAAAAAAAGCAAGCATTATTTTTAATTTTTTTTCCTTTCTATGAAAAATGCCTCCGAGGATAGGTGATTAAACGGAGAAAACCCTTGTGCTATGCGGTTTTGATCAGGCGCTGTCTCTTGTGATGAGCCTGCCCTCGATCAAATGTATGCCTTTGTTTGTCTCTATGCCGTTGAGCTTTTTAAGGATATTTCTGACGGCGGAGTCAGCCAAGCCTTCCATATTTACAGCATAGGTTGTGAGAGGAATTATGCAGAGACCGGGATGAAGGAAATCATCAAAACCGGTAACTGCCACATCCCCGGGCACGGAGATCCCTTTTTGGGAAAGGGCTTCAATGATCTTGCTGGCGGTCATGTCGCAGTTGCATACGAAAGCCTCGGGCATCTCGGCAGGCAGCTTCAGCTCATTGTACATAACACGATCCATGTTACGGTCGTCTATGACCCAGTCCTTTCTTATTTCAATCCCCTTTTCCATAAGCGCCTTTAAATAACCCAGATAACGGTCGGTAATGCTTTCCGTGGACATGGGAGTTCCAACATAAGCAATCTTCTTAAGCCCCTTTGCAAGAAGATAGTTGGTAATGGCATATGCGCCGTAAAAACTGTTGGAGATTACGCTGTCCTCCTGGATCTCGGAATCATAAAAATCCAGAAATACGGTGGGAGTGGCATAGTGAGCCCTGATCATCTTAAGATATGCTGTTTTCATAGCGCCCATCACAATAAGGGCATCCACCTTGCTCTCTCTGAGAAGCTTGGGAGGATTGCCTTCGTTCTCATCAGCGCTTGAGATTATCTCCAGCATCACAAAGCTGTTCTCTCTTGCGGCAGAAGTGTTTATTGCCTGATAAAGCTCCCAGTAAAAGGTCTCATACTTGGTGATGTACCCTTCCGGAACCACTACGCCTATGTTATAGCTCTTGGAAGGTCCCCTTGATTCTCCGGGCTTTTCATAGCCCATCTCTTCCGCAAGACGTATGATCTTATTTCTCACTTCCTCGCTGACACCCTTCTGCCCGGTAAGTGCCTTGGATACTGTTACAACACTGACATCGATCTTTTTTGCGATGTCCATCATTCTTACTTTCTTAGCCATATTATCTCCCAAAAAAACAAAGCCCGTTTCTAAGTTAGCTTTAATTTAACTTAAAAACGGGCTTGTGTCAACCTAATTTTTACTCAAACACTTCTTAAAAATTACTTTGTGTGACCGTGAGAAAAATCAAAGAACAGATAATTTCCGGATCCGGCTACTCCGAGGCTTTCAGACATGTGCTCTCACGGTAAACAGGCAAGCATTCTTCACATTAGTCGGGTTATTTAAGACCGATGTACTAGTGCCTGAACACTATCTCTCCTGTGGCAGCATCCATAGACTCCACTATGGCAAGGCTCTCCACCTGCAGTCCCATATCGCGGATGAGCTTTCCGCCGCGCTGGAACCCCTTTTCAACAGCTATGCCCACTCCTTCCACAGTGGCTCCCGCTTCCTTTATTATGTCAAGAAGTCCCAGCACTGCGCAGCCGTTTGCCAGAAAATCGTCTATGATAAGGACATGATCTTCTTTACTTAAGAATTTCTTGGATACTATAACATCGTATATCCTCTTCTTGGTGAAACTTTCAATCTTGCATGAATAAACATCTCCGTCGATATTGATGCTCTGCGCTTTCTTTGCAAATACCACAGGCACATTAAAAGATCTTGCAGCCACGCAGGCTATACCTATGCCTGATGCTTCGATGGTAAGGATCTTGTTGATGGGCTTATCCGCAAACAGTCTCTTCCATTCCTTTCCCATCTCGTCAAAAAGATTTACATCCATCTGATGATTGATAAAACTGTCTACCTTTAATACATTGCCTTCTTTAACAATACCGTCTTTCCTGATCCTGTCTTCAAGAAGCTTCATTTAGGTTTCCTCCCTGATCGTTTGTTATTGTCCTTAATATAGCACAACTTAAAAGCAACGTAAAGAGAAATGAACCTTTGGGGACGG
>JAFSWD010000125.1 GCA_017444675.1 Lachnospiraceae bacterium | reverse complement strand
GTCATTTTTAGGCTATGGAACCGGTATACATTGGGAAGTTATTCTCTGCCTTTGCCACGGCTTCTTCCAGTGTCATTCCGTAGAAATGGCCTGCGGAAAAGTTTCTCCCGGACTTTTTATCATCGATAAAGGCACCTATGCAAACTCCTGGCAAGGAACTGGACGGGTCGTTGGGAGCGTGAGGGCCGCCCAGATCGGTTCTGCACCAGCCTGGATCGGTAATGTTTATGCATACATCCGTGCCCTCGACCTTAGAAGCAAGATCCATGGTTACCTTGTCCAGCGCGGCTTTACTTGCGGAATAACCTGCCTGCTCGGGTTCAAGCCTTATGCCGCTGGTGGTGTTTACGATGCGGCCGAAGCCCCTTTCCTGCATGCCGGGAAGAAAATGATACAGGATCATCATGGGAGCGATCGTGTTGATCTTAAAGCTTTCTTCGTAATCCGAAGCCGGGGTCTTAAGATATTCGTTTCGGTAGGCTATCTGTATGCCTGCATTATTAAGAATGATATCCACATTTATGTTAAGGCCGTCGATCTCTTTAAGCATGGCATCAACCTGTGAAAGATCCGAAAACTCCGCGCCTACGGCGACTGCATCCACGCCCAGAGCTTTTACTTCTTCCAGCACTTTTGTGCAGTGATCCTTTGTTCTTCCCTGAAGGATGAGATTACAGCCTCTCTCAGCCATAAAGAGAGCGGCGCCGTGACCTATGCCTCTTGCGGCTCCTGTGATCAGAGCCCATTTTCCTTTTACGTTAACCATATTGTGTCCTTTCTGTCTTTTTTATCTTATGAAATTGGTCCACACATGAGGCTCTTTTTCGGGAAGCTTTAGGTTTTCCTTGCCAAGCTGTATGCTCTGCATCAAAAAGACCATGTTGCGGGCCAAAACACGCATAACCTGCTTGCCTTCTTCATCAGCCTTACCCTCACCGGCACTTCCGCCGTAAATGTTGTTCCAGTACTGGCTGGTGGCAACGACCATATTTGATATGGTGAGGAATTTGTTGAGTTCATCAAAAGTGGCGGTGGTACCGGAGCGACGGGCGCAGGCCACACTTGCTCCCACCTTAAGGCTCTTGTCGAAGTCAGTGCTGTAAAAGAGTCTTTGAAGGGCGGACATAAGGGTTCCGTTGGCTGATCCGTAGTAGACGGGAGAGCCTATGACAAGGCCGTCCGCTTTTTCAAACTTAACTGCAAGTTCATTAACTATATCGTTAAACACGCATTTTCCGGTCTTACCGCAGGAATTACAGGCTATGCAGCCTCTGATAACTTCCTTTCCCAACAGGATATTTTCATATTCAACACCGTTTTCCTCGAAAACTTTCTCCATTTCGTGAAAGGCTGTTGCTACATTTCCGTCTTTTCTGGGACTTCCGTTCAGCATTAATACTTTGAATTTTTTATCCATGGTTTTCTCCTTATCTTGCGATTGAGATCTTCAAAAGGTAAAATCTCAACTTATTTTACAAAGGAAAAAATGATTGGTCAAGTAAGGGGAAGGATTCCAAAAAATATGGGAGGTATTGGACAAAAAAAAGAAAATGACACCCGGGGACGGGGTTAGGGGTTCACTTTTT
>JAFSWD010000011.1 GCA_017444675.1 Lachnospiraceae bacterium | reverse complement strand
CTGCTTTACTGTAGGGATTGTAAGGAGTTCCCTGATAGTAAGAGGAAAGGATGTATTTGACATCTTCCACAGTGACCTTCCATTCGGGTTCAAGAGACCAGGGGATATTGTCGGATTCGGGTGTGAAATCCGCATCCGGGCCTTCCCATTTGTATTTTGTGGGGCAGAAGTACCTTCCCATGAACCAGCCTCTGGGGGTGTTGTAAACGTGGTCGGAATCGTCGTGGCTTCCGAAGATCCTTCTGGGGTTAAATTCATCGGACTTGTTTGTGTCAAGGCAGTTCTTTTCGATAAATTCCTTAAGATCTGCGGAGCACATATAGTTCTCTGCTTTTCCGAGAGCGTCTTTAAGATCGAAACGATCCAGACCGAACTGGTTGGGCATGATAACGCATTCCTCGTCCTTTACCCGGGCAGCGATCCAGTGATGACCGCCGATGGTTTCAAGCCACCAGATCTCATTGTTGTCGGAAAAAGCGATACCGTTGTTCTCATAGGTACCGTATTTTTCAAGAAGACTGCCAAGACGTTTAACGCCTTCTCTTGCGGAATGGATATAGGGGAGAACGATGGTTACGAAGTCCTCCTCACCAAGGCCTCCGATAACTTCCTTTCCTGTTTCGGGATCCTTTTTGTTATATGCCACCAAAGGATCTGCACCCTGAACGCGGGCGTTGGTGGTAATGGTCTCGGTGGCTGTCATTGCCACATTGGCGGCATTAATGCCACAGGCAGCCCAGATACCGTTCTTGGGATCCACGCTGGGACTTGCGGTATAGCTCATGGGATTCTCGGGAAGTTCTACAGAGAGATGTGCGATCTTGCTCTTGTATTTTTTGGGCTGATTTTTGGGATTTACCACCACCAGCTTCTTTACATCAAAAAATCCGTCATCGTTTCTTGCTATCATTGTGGAGCCGTCATTTGAGGCCTTTTTACCCACAAGGATCGTTGTACATGCCATATATGTTAATTCCTCCTGATCTTGATCTGTGAGGGGCTGAAAATGTGTGGACATCTTCGACCCAATACTATATGATATCATATTCGAAAAGACGAAACAAGCGCGGACATTAGCGCGTTGCATTATCGGAGCGGAGCTCTTTTCCTCAATAATTAAATATATTGGTATATTGCGTACTATCTGCCTTAAATGATATAATTCAGATCAGAAAGTATTTATAAAATATTTTTTTATTAAGATAATAGAGCTTGTGAGGATGTGGTATGCCAAAGAGAAAGAGCCCCTACAATGTGATACTTATTTCGGTGGATGCGGTTGCAAAGCCCGATGCCGAGAGCTTTCTGAGACTTCCGGCTTTTAAGTATCTTACCGAGAGAGGAACCTTTACGGATAACGTTAATACCATATATCCCACCATCACTTATCCTATACATTCCACCGCCATTACGGGGAAATATCCGGATCGGCACAAAATAGCCCACAACGAGCCCTGGCAGCCGGATGTGAATGACAGGATGAGGGTATGGCATTGGGACATAAAAGATATAGGTACCCGGACATTGTGGCATGCGGCCGCTGAAAAAAAGCTGTTGACAGCATCCCTTCTCTGGCCGGTTTCAGGTAAGGCAAGAGGCATCATCAAGTGGAACTTTCCGGAGGTACTCCCTTTACCCGGCGAGAATCCCGTGATCAAGATGATGAAATATGCTTCCAAGATCTGGCTGGCGCGGACAGAACTCATGTATAATAAGGAGAGAGTGAGTCTTAAGCGTTGCGACCTGGATGATTACATGGCTCTTTTATGCGAAAAGCTGATAGGAAGTGCTGATTACCCGGACCTTCTTACGGTTCACTTTGCTGACACGGATGATACCAGACACAATGAGGGCGTGGGGACCG
>JAFSWD010000124.1 GCA_017444675.1 Lachnospiraceae bacterium | reverse complement strand
CAGGTACACCTCATATCGGAAATACCTACGAAGCAATCATGGCCGATTCGGTGGCAAGATACAAAAGACTTCAGGGCTTTGATGTGTTCTTTCAGACAGGCACGGACGAGCACGGACTGAAGATCGAAGAAAAGGCAGCCGCCAAGGGTATGAAGCCCAAAGAATTTGTTGATCAGGTTTCCGATGACATTAAGAAAATATGGAAAAGAGTAAACGTTTCCTATGACAAGTTCATCAGGACCACAGATGCGGATCATGAAAAGCAGATCCAGAAGATGTTCAAGAAATTCTACGATCAGGGTGACATCTACAAGAGCGAATACGAAGGCATGTACTGCACTCCCTGCGAATCCTTCTGGACTCCGTCCCAGCTGGTGGACGGCAAGTGCCCGGACTGCGGCAGAGAAGTAAAGCCCGCAAAAGAAGAATCCTATTTCTTTAAAATGAGTAAATATGCTCCGCAGCTCATCGATTACATCAACGAGCATCCGGATTTCATACAGCCCGAATCCAGAAAGAATGAGATCATGAACAACTTCCTTCTTCCCGGACTTCAGGACCTTTGTATATCCAGAACAAGTTTCAAATGGGGCATACCCGTTGACTTTGACCCCAAGCATGTAGTCTATGTATGGCTGGATGCCCTTGCAAACTATATCACAGGTATAGGCTACGATGTGGACGGCAATCACTCCGAGCTTTACAGAAAGATGTGGCCTGCTGACGTTCATATTATCGGAAAAGACATCATCCGTTTCCATGCCATTTACTGGCCCATCTTCCTCATGGCACTGGGTCAGCCCCTTTACAAGCAGCTTTTCGCTCATCCCTGGTTCATCCAGAGCGGTGAAAAGATGAGCAAGTCCAAGGGTAACGTGCTCTACGCCGAGGATCTCTGTGACGTTTACGGAACGGATGCGGTGCGTTACTTTGTTCTGCACGAGATGCCTTACGGAAACGACGGTTCCATTTCCTGGGATCTTCTTACCGAGAAGACTAACGCGGATCTTGCTAACACCATGGGTAACCTGGTGAACCGTACCATCGCCATGTCCAACAAGTACTTCGGAGGCGAGGTCATCAACGCCATGGTTTGTGAAGATGTGGATGACGATCTTAAGGCCGTTGCCACAGGCGCTTACGCAAAGTTCTGCGCAAAGATGGACACTTACAGGATCTCCGATGCCATCGACGAAGTATTCAACATTTACAAGCGTTGCAATAAATATATAGATGAGACCGCTCCCTGGACTCTTGCAAAGGATCCCGAGAAGCAGGGCAGACTTCAGACCGTGCTCTATAACCTGATCGAAGCCATCTCCATTGCCACTACCATGGTTGAGCCTTTCATGCCTGAGACAGCCAATAAGGTATTTGCTCAGCTGAACGTTGAAAAGAGGGATTTCAGTGAGCTTGACAAGTTCGGTCTCATTCCTTCCGGTATTAAAGTTACCGATAAGCCCGAGATCCTCTTCGCCCGTCTCGATCCCAAAGAGATCGCTGTAAAGGCCGAAGAGATCAGGAAGGCTCAAGCCGAAGCCTATGCCCGTGAGAACGGAGAAACTCCCGCTGAAGAAAAGCCTGAGGAAAAGGCCGAGGGAATAAAGCTTGAAATAAAGCCCGAGATCACTTTTGACGATTTCGGAAAGATGCAGTTCGCCGTAGGAAAGATCCTTAAGTGCGAAGCTGTTCCCAAGTCCAAGAAGCTTCTCTGCTCCCAGGTTCAGATCGGCGATACGGTTAAGCAGATCGTTTCCGGTATCCGCCAGTACTATACTCCCGAAGAGATGGTGGGCAAGGAAGTCATGGTCCTTGTTAACCTGAAGCCCGCTACTCTGGCCGGTGTTCTTTCCGAAGGAATGCTGCTCTGCGCAGAAAGCCCCGACGGAAAGCTTACTCTCATGAAGCCCGAAGCTTCTATGCCCAGCGGTTCTGTGATCTGCTGATCAGGCATATCTCTTCTCTACCGCTATATGCGAAACAACACAAAAATAAGGTGCCTCCCGGGATTTTGGGAAGCACCTCTTTTTCATTTATTCTTATCTCAGATCTTAAACTTCTTAACCAGCTGTACCAGTTCCTCAGCCATCTCATCGATCTTCCGGGAGCCTTCAGCCACCTTGCTGATGGCATCCGCATTGGCCTGAGTGTTATTGGCAACGCTCTTAAGGTCCTTGGCGATGGTCATAACCTCGTCCTTAACCCTGTCTGTTGCAAGAGCCGAACTGTTGCAGTTTTCTTCGAGAGAGTCGCTGCTTGCGGAGATCTCTTCAACTGCCGCCAGATTACTCTGGCAGTTATCCACAAAGGCATTGCCGAGATTCTGTATGACTTCCATATCGCTTTCCGAACTGTTCTTAAGAGCTGTGATCAACTGTCTCAGAACATCGCTTACATGAGCCACGGTGCCTTCCAGATCCGCAACCACGGTCTCGATCTCTGTAACGGCATGACCCGTATCCTGAGAAAGTTTTCCGATCTGATCCGCAACCACCGCAAATCCTCTGCCTGCTTCACCCGCTCTGGCTGCCTCTATGGAAGCGTTAAGGGAAAGCAAGTTGGTCTGATTTGCAATGCCCTTAATGGTCTGTGTGAGACTTCCGATCTCATTTATCTTAAGAAGCTCATCAATGGATTCATTTGTAAGCTTTTCCATGTTGTTTGCATTTTCAACCACCGCTTCGCTGCTCTTGGTAGCTTCCGCAAGAGTGGCGCCTGCATCATGGGTGGATTTTTCCGAACTCTCCGCAATATCCTCTGTTCCAGCGCGAAGATCGGACATTCCGGTCTGAATGGCACGTGTAAGATCTGCACAGCTTTCAATATTTCTGGAAGCTTCATCCGTATTGGCGGATATGCCTTCTATAAGAGCCAGGTTTTCCTGTGTTCCCGCAGAAACGGTGGAGCAGGTCTCAGCGTTATCGCTTACGATCTCTTTCATTGTATCCGCATTAGCGTTGAGCTGTGTGGCAATGTCCACAAAAGCGGCTCTTAACTTGCTTGCGGCCCTTGCAATACTACCGGTCTCACCCATGTATTCGCACATTTTCTCTTCTTTGGGATCCTTTGTAAAATCAAAATCCCCCATCTTAACCAGAGACTTTTCCACCTCTTTAAAAGGCTTGATCGTAACAAAGATCGCAAATCCGCCGAGAATAGCGGCTATGACCGCAACCGTAGCTCCGACCATGCTGTTCGATCTTACGAACTTACTGATCTCGGAAAGATACTCGCCCTGCTCAAGAAGAATACCGAAAACTGTTCCGTCATCTTCTACATAATAGGAAAAATCATATACCGTTTTTCCGTCTATAACCTCTATAACGCCCGAAGTCTTTGCTTCCAATGCTCCGGACCCCGCCTTGGTACATATATCCTTTATATCTGAATAAGCGATCTTGGTATCTACCAATGTATCATCTGAGGAATAGGTAATGGTGCCGTCGGACTCAAGAAGCATAGCCTCTATTTCATAGCCTTCAAAGGTGATCTCGGAAAACATCTGTTCAATGCTCATTCCGTGTCCGCCTTCCGGACCTCCGCCGCCTGAGGGCTGCTGTCCGCCTGAGGGCTGCTGCGTATTTGCACTGTTTGTTGAACTGTTATTAAGCATGTTCAGCATTCTTGAAACGTTGCTTCCGGATTCCACCGTAAGATCCGTTAAGTAGCTTTGCGTCATCTTAACGGTTTCCGTTCTGTGATTGTGAATCGCATTAAAGTTTACAAGCACAGCCGTTACCGCCACAAATCCCACCATCATCAATATAAGTCTTGTGACTATACTGAGATCCAATCTTTTCTTACCGTTTTTTCAACTTTGATCTTTTTATCGTTTTTCATACCGATCCTTTCCATCCGGATACCCAAGCGGACTTCTTTATTTTCTGTCTTTATTTTCTGTAACGAACATTTTATCACTAAAAGTACAACAAAAATTGCAAAAATGTCGACCTAGTACAGCGGTTTTAAAACAAATGGACTAATGCGCAGAATGTTTGCTCGAATGCTCGTGCTTGAAAACGCAGGTGTAGCGGGCTACTCCGAGGCTTTCATGTACGGGCATTCGGGTAAACAGGCAAGCATTGGGTCCAGTTATTTAATAACCGATGTACTAGGTGCATAAAAAAATTTATATGTTAGATATTTTAACTTTATATGATGACCGTTTTGTGTTCTTCCGGGGAAAAAAATGTGAACCGGGCATGCAAAAAAACGGCAGTCTTGAGACTGCCGCGAAAAGATATGCCTGATTCTTATTTAAAAGGATTTTCTGTCTTGTAAAGCATTCCTTCAGGCTGGTTGAAGCCGATCTCGTCGAACTCTACACCGATCATCTTGAATACTTCGAAAAGTTCCTTTCCGTAATGACCGAAAGCAACTGCTCCGTGATGAGGGAAGCCCTTCTGGATGAGAACGTGACGATAGAAACGTCCCATTTCCTTGATGGCGAAAACGCCGATGCCGCCGAAGGACATAGGATCTACGGGAAGTACTTCACCTTCTGCAACATATGCACGAAGAATGTTGTCGGAAGTGGACTGGAGGCGGTAGAAAGTGATCTTGCCGGGAGCGATGGCGCCTTCAAGTGTTCCGTTGGTAACTTCGATAGGAAGGTTACGAGCCATGATCTTCTGATACTTCATCTCATAGTTTGCAAGCTTCTTGGTGCAGGTATTTCCGCAATGGAAGCCCATGAATGTATCTGTATGCTTGTAAGGGAACTTGCCTTCGATGGACTGCTAGTACATATCCTTGGGAACAGAGTTGTTGATGTCAAGGAGTGTAACGATGTCATCGCTGATGCAGGTTCCGATAAACTCGGAAAGAGCACCGTAGATATCTACTTCGCAGGATACGGGAATGCCCATACCTGTGAGACGGCTGTTTACATAGCAGGGAACGAAACCAAACTGTGTCTGGAATGCGGGCCAGCACTTACCTGCGATGGTAACGTACTTACGATATCCCTTGTGAGCCTCAACCCAGTCAAGAAGAGTAAGCTCATACTGAGCAAGCTTAGCAAGGATCTCAGGCTTCTTGTTGCCCTTACCCAGCTCTGCTTCCATCTCTGCAACCTTTGCGGGAATTCTCTCATCGCATGCATGCTGGTTGAAAGCTTCGATAAGGTCAAGCTCGGAGTTCTCCTCGATCTCTACGCCAAGATTGTAAAGCTGCTGGATAGGAGCGTTACAAGCAAGGAAGTTGAGAGGTCTGGGACCGAAAGCGATGATCTTAAGCTCGGAAAGAGCTACAACCGCACGAGCGATGGGAACGAATTCGTTGATCATCTTAGCGCAGTCATCAGCATCACCAACGGGATACTCGGGGATATAAACCTTCTTTACGGAACGGAGTCTTAAGTTATAGGATGCATTCAGCATACCGCAGTAAGCATCGCCTCTTCCGTCGGAAAGATCATTCTGAGACTCTTCCGCAGCGGCAACGAACATCTTGGGTCCGTCGAAATGCTTTGCAAGAAGGGTTTCGGAGATCTCGGGACCGAAGTTTCCGAGGTAAACGCAAAGAGCGTTGCAGCCTGCCTTCTTGATGTCTTCAAGAGCCTGAACCATATGGATCTCGCTCTCTACGATGCAGATAGGGCACTCATAGATGTCAGCTGCATCAAAATTCTTCTTGTAAGCCTCTACAAGAGCCTTACGTCTGTTTACTGCAAGTGCCTCAGGGAAGCAGTCACGGGAAACAGCAACAATACCGATCTTAACCTGCGGAATGTTGTTCATATTCATGGTTATGTTCTCCTTTATTTAATTATTAAATAATTAGTTGTTGTGTTGGTTGTGGGAATGATCCACTGTGCAAAACATTTTATACCATATCTTACAGAAAATCTATACGAAATTTTGCCATCTTCTACCCAAAAATCAAGAAAGTCCTATGCCGGTTTCCTTTACCATCTTGGTTTTACGGCGGGACAGGTGTTGTTCTTTCCTGCCGCACGCATTTCCACATAGCAGCCGCAGACCGTACAGGTCCCCCGGAGCAGACGATCGCATTCCATGCATATGCCCAGTCGACGCTCATATTCTTCATCACTTGCTTTAAGACTTTTGTCCAGACTGTTGAGGTATTCTTTTACAGACGCAAAAAGGGCGCTTTCGTCAAGTTCCCTTAACAGACACTTT
>JAFSWD010000010.1 GCA_017444675.1 Lachnospiraceae bacterium | reverse complement strand
TCCCATCTGTTTTCTGAACTCATGGCTCAAATGGTACTTACTGACATATAATCTCTCGGCCATATCATCCAGTGACAAAGTTTCACCGTAATGCTCGTTCACATAATCGATGACTCCCGCCACAAGGGTATTGGTGTAGGGCTCTTCCTCCGTCTTCTCGTCCTTCATGTCCGCGATACGGTTTATGAGTACCAAAAGCCTGGCGATCAGGCTCGCCTGCATCACATCTCCGCCATAGCCCTCGCAATCCGACTCTCTGTATATGCCTTCCATGAGGCTTCCTATCTCCTTATTGTATTCAATGGGGATACGAAGCTGGTTGGTGTAGCCTTCCCTTGCGGGGTTCAGACACTTTTCCAGATTGGTGGTCTCTGTGGAGAGCCGCGCAAGCATGGCCGGATCTATCCAGAGAACATATCTTTCATAGGGCTCAGTGGCAGGCTTGATAAACAACTGATGAAGCTCTCTGGGGCTTATCAAAAGCACATCTCCCGGAACCACTCTGTACAGTTTTCCTTCTATGGAATAGGTCACATCCCCCGAGACCAGAAGATAGATCTCATAAAAATCATGGTGATGCAGTTCCACATTGTGAAGATAAGTATCTCTCTTATGCTGGATCTCAAAGTCCTTCCTGTTCATTACCTGTCTGGGATTGTATGATTGGATCTTGGTAGCCATATTAACCTCCGGGATCATTATATCCATGATTATACTTTCATTTTCCCTTTCGGGCAAGATTTTAACAGCAAGTTTCACAATAAAATTTAACAAAAGTCACTATTTCATTTAAAAAAACGAGGGTTATAATGGAAATAGATTATATCGTCGAGAATGCATATGCTTTCGCGACGCCCTATATTAAAACCGTATTTGGGTCAGAAATGGAGAAGAAATGGAGAAATTAAATTACAAGGTATTAAAGGAAAGCGGATACAAAGGATATATTCTTGAAAAAGCCCCCGAAAAGGTAATGCAGTTTGGGGAAGGCAATTTTCTTCGTGCTTTTACGGATTACTGGTTTGACATGTCCAACGAAAAGGCCGGCTGGAACGGCAAGATCGTTCTGGTACAGCCTATTGCAAACGGTCTTACGGAGCTCATCAACGCTCAGGAGGGCCTGTACACACTTTACTTAAGAGGCAGTCAGGCAGGAGAAAGGATTGACAGAAAGCGTGTCATCTCCTCTGTATCAAGATGCCTGAACCCTTACACGGAAAGCGGTTTCGAAGATATGATGAAGCTGGCTGTTTCCGATGATCTGGAATACATCGTGTCCAATACCACCGAGGCGGGCATCACTTACGATCCCTCCTGTAATTTAAATGACCGGCCTGCGTCCTCCTTCCCCGGGAAGCTCACTCAGGTGCTTCTCGCACGTTTCAAAGCCGGAAAGTCCGGTGTCGTGATCCTCTCCTGTGAGCTGATCGACAATAACGGCAAGGAACTTTTAAAGTGCGTGAAGAAATATGCCGAGCAGTGGGATCTTCCCGCGGGATTCATTGAATATATCGAAAAGGATTGTCTGTTCTGCTCCACTCTCGTCGACAGGATCGTTCCCGGCAGGATCAGAGACGAGAAGGAAGCAGCCAGGCTGGAAGAAGAAAACGGATATCACGACGAGCTCATCGACGTGGGTGAGGTTTTCGGAGTTTGGAACATCGAAGGTCCCGAGTGGCTTTCAGAAAAACTTCCTTTTAAAAAGGCAGGTCTTAACTGCCCTGTCGTTCCCGATGTTACTCCTTACAAAAAACGTAAGGTACGCATACTTAACGGTGCTCACACAGGTTTCGTTCCCGGCGCTTACCTTGCAGGCTTCGATATCGTAAGAGACTGCATGCATGATGACACCGTTAAAGGCTTTATGAACAAGATGTTGAATGAGGAGATCATCCCCACCCTTCCCCTTGACAAGAAGGATCTGGATGAGTTTGCAGCCGCTGTTTCCGACAGATTTAACAATCCCTTCGTAAACCATGAGCTGCTCAGCATAACTTTGAATTCAACCTCCAAGTGGCTGGCGAGAAACTATCCCAGCTTCATTGAATACTTTGAGAGCAGGAAGGAACTTCCAAAATGTCTCTCCATGAGTTTTGCTCTTCTCATTGCCCACTATTCCTGCGGCATCTCCGCTCTTGACGATACAGGACTTCTTTGCAGGCGTCCTGCGGGCAATGACTATTATGTAAAAGATGACAGAGCCGTTCTGCTGTTTTACTATGAAAGAAGGAATTCCTCTGCCGCTTCTCTTGTACACGATGTAATGAGTAACGAAGCCTTCTGGGGCAAGGATCTTACGGAAATCCCCGGTTTTGAGGCTCTTACCGTTAAAAATCTGGAATTCATCCGCGAAAAAGGCGCACTTAAGGCCTTTAAAAGCTGCTTATAATTTTTCCCTTCCTTTTAGATTCATGACATCCTTAAGGATGTCCTTTTTAATTTATCAATATTTAATGTACAAATACTCAGAAAATACTTATAATTTATATAACAATTTTGCACAGATATTGTCTATCAACAAAAATGCAGTCAAAACAGTTAAGGGAGGTTATATGGCAAATTATTCATTTTTCAACTACGATGCTTCCGAGCACGTAAAGTATGACATACCTGAATTTCCCACCTACATAAACGAGGTTTCTCTTTCCTACTATCCTGACTATATCACTCCCTCGGAATGGCATAACGAAATGGAAATGGACTATGTTCTTTCCGGAGAGATGACCTTCGTGGTGGAAGGAAACAAGATACCCGTTTCTGCGGGCAAAGGCATATTTATAAACAGCCACCGTGTAAATCATGCCTTTAATGCAGAAAAAAAAGATTGCGCCTATATAAGGATACTGTTGAATCCTTCTCTTCTTTCCGCAAATCCTTTGTTTGAAACCAAATATGTAAAGCCCTTCACCTCGGTCTACGGCTGCTCCTATGTTTCCCTTACACCGGAAATATCCTGGCAGAACGAGATCCTTAATGTGATCAAGAAACTTAACGAAGGAAAGAGCGACGGCTGGTCGGAATTTGCCATCCAGATCCTTTATATGAGAGTTTTCGAACTCCTCTACTTTAACACCGCATCTACTCCCATAGCATCACCCGATGCCTTTATAGACATATATGCTCTCAAGAATACACTTCTTTATATAGGTGAGCATTTCCGTGAAAAAGTGACTCTTGACGATATCGCAGCCTCCGCAGGCTGCAAAAAGAGTAAATGTACCCAGCTGTTCAAGGATTATCTGGATACAGCCCCCATTAATTATCTGGGAAAATACCGTTTATCAAAAGCTTTGGATCTTCTTGCGGAAACCGACAAGAATATAGCTCAGATCAGCTACGAGCTGGGATTTAACAACGGCTCCAGCTACTTCTGCGAAGCCTTCAAAAAGAATTTCGGTATCTCTGCCGCAGAATACAGGAAGGAAGCACGTCTTAACAGGTCAAACGTTGCAGCCCCTGACACAGAGATCATCCTTCCCGACAGTGACATTCCCGTAAACATGGATGACATCTTTGAAGAAGTCAGTGCTTCCGCAGAAGCCAACCAGTCGGAACTGTCCTAGTACAGCGGTTTTAAATAAATGGACTAATGCGCAGAATGCTTGCTCGAATGCTCGTGCGTGAAAACGCAGGTGTAGCGGGCTACTCCGAGGCTTTCATGTACGGGCAGTCGGGTAAACAGGCAAGCATTGGGTCCGGTTATTTAATAACCGATG
>JAFSWD010000123.1 GCA_017444675.1 Lachnospiraceae bacterium | reverse complement strand
GTGCCGCTTTATGCCTGCGGCGGCGGCACGATCCCGCTTATCCAGCAATGGCTTTTTGACGGCATGAGCATGGGGAGCGCGGCGGCATTCATGATCACCGGCCCGGCTACGAAGATAACGAATCTTGGGGCATTGAAGATCGTGTTCGGGATAAAGAGGTTTTTGCTGTATCTGGCGTTTGTGATGATATTTGCATTTATGACAGGGGTTGTGGTAAATTTGATAGTATAAAAATAGGAGGAACTAATAATGACAAATACGCAGGCATGGAATTATGCAGTAGGCATGATAAAGGTGGACGGGCTGGAACCGACACCAGAGTTTAAGGAATACATTGAAAAGGAAAAGCGTGGTGAGGTCACGATGGCCGACATCAAGCAGTACCTTGATAAGAAATATAAAGTGAAAGAGGATGCGGTAAATGCGTGACATCTATCTTTATGAGGATTGCGATGTCCTGAAAAATCTACTCGGCATTAAGGATATGAAACTCCTTAACGATGCAGAAGCGGACTATGTGACCTATCGACTGAAAGAGATTGCAATAAATCCATTGCCAGGAGGCTATGACTATGCTCACCTTCTGCAAATGCACAAATACATTTTTCAGGATATGTATGAATGGGCAGGACAGCAACGCAAGCTGAATATCTACAAAGAAGAGCCCGTATTGGGTGGGTTATCTGTTGACTATTCGGATAGGCTTGATATTCCGAAGGATGTGGAGCGTGTATTATCGGAGATGCGTGGTAAGTCTTGGGCGGATATGGATACGCACGAAGCAGCCATACAGTTTTCGGATTCGTTGGCGAAACTCTGGCGGGTGCATCCTTTCAGAGAGGGTAACACTAGGACAACCGTTACTTTTTGCTGTCAATATGCAGATAGTGTGGGGCTGAGTAAGTTTACCATGCAAGTGCACCGTGCAAGCTGATGGTCTTTTCTATGAAAGGAGTTTTGCCAGAAGTGGAAAAAGATAAAAGCCCTGAATCGATTTATTTGAATGAGCATTTTATGGGTGCTTTGTGTGTCTATGTCGTTATAACAAGCGTGATTTCTTTTGTGATTATCCAGAGGACAGGGGACTGGTTTGCTAATTTTGAGGTTATCATAAAACTGATAACGACTGTGGCCATGTATCTGGCTTTCAGGGACTTTAAATGGGATGCTGCAAAAGGCTTTGTGGGCGGAAGCTTGTTTTGCCTTATGTATCAGGAGGCTTACCTTGTGCTGGGCAGGCTTTGGGGAGAGGAAGACTTTGACACGTATCTTGTGGCGGGAGTTCATGGAAGCATCTATCTGGCCGCTGCCGGCATGGCTTTCCTTCTTACCATTATTATCACGATCAACCATTTCTTTATAAGCTACGCAACACATGGAAACCCGGAAAATGTACTGTTTAACAGGATGGCTGTCGTGTTTAAGTTTGCAGTTTACGTGATCCTTCTTATAGCCAACAGCAGGCTTGGATTTGAGCCTCTGCTGCTTTGGAAAAATGCGCTCCAATGTCTTACAGACATAGCGATACTATTGCTTATCGTAAGCGTCGAATCCCAATTCGATACCTTTAAAATACTTCATCATGAGTTCCGTAAAGAAAAAGAGGAGCAGCGGGGATGATTTTGAAAATGACCAGAAAACGTTTGTCCGGAATATGGCTTATGGCCATGGCGCTCCTTTCGCTTGGCGCTTTTACCACATTCTTTGTAGCCCAGATGTGGCTGAATATATTATACGCAGTATATCTTTCGCTGGCGGTTCTCCAGTTTGGAACGCTCATTGCCTATCTTTGGGGGCCTGAAAAGCTTGCGAACAGATTTTTGCAGATTATATACCGCTTGTGTTATGCCACGTCCTTTCTTGTGATCCCCACCTTTGCCTTTATCTTTATGGGGCTTATCTCACAGTATCATATTAATATACCTGAAAGCATTGATGCCTCCAATATGGCAGTGGCAGATATAGTTCCTGCGGATGAGACCGTGATATACAATACGGGAACAGTTTACGTGTTTTTCCCTGAATATTCAAAAATTGATCTTGCGTGCGGAAAACGGCCTTCTAAATCCGATGAATCCATTACCTGGTGCTCAGGTGCCGCATTCCAG
>JAFSWD010000122.1 GCA_017444675.1 Lachnospiraceae bacterium | reverse complement strand
TATCATGGGCTGTACAATCTTCTGGTTTCTGAGCAGGGGATCACTTCTTATGTGGGGTACGTACTGCCGATACTCACCGCAGTGATCATGTACTTTCCCTTCAAAAGATCCAGGGATATGGAATAGTAAATATAAAGAACCGTCCTTTTACGGACGGTTTTTTTGTTTTTTGGTGAGTAAAATATCTGCTTTATGGTACTAAAGGATAAAAGCGTGATAATTAATGAAAGGCAGTGATTGACTTGAAATACGATATTGACAGATCCCTTGGGGAAATCTTAAAGAGAGGAGAAAACCTGTCCAGGAAAAAGCACAGAAGATCCGCATGCATCTTCGGAACTCTGTCAGGAGTTACGTTGGCGATCATGGCGGTGGTATTTTACAGTGCTGCTGATTTTTCCGGAACAGACCTGGTAAGCTCCACTTACGGAGCCTTCCTGCTTTCCCGTGAAGCCGGAGCATACGTGCTTATTGCGGTGGTATTTTTCGTTCTCGGGATATGCATTTCTCTGGGGGCAATGAGAATGAGCAAAAGAAAAAGGCCTGCATTTGCCATGCATGAAAACGGGAAGGGAGGAAAAAGCATATGATCAAACCTAAAAGACTGTCTCCGGGAGACACCATAGGCGTCATCTCGCCGGCCAGCCCTTCAGAAAACAGGAGCGAGGTATTCAGGGCTAAGGAATATATCGAAGCCATGGGATACAAAGTGGTGATCGGAAAAAATGTCAACAAGACGAGAGGGATCACCGCAGCTTCAGAAGAGGACAGACTGGATGACATCCATGAGATGTTCAGGCGGGATGATGTAGACGCAGTGTTTGTGACCCAGGGCGGTTACGGCTGCGCACAGCTTTTAAGAAATCTGGATTTTGACCTTATAAAAGAGCATCCGAAGATCCTGACGGGTTTCAGTGACATCACGGCTTTGCATCTGGCCATAAACAAGGTATGCGATATGGTAACTTTCCACGCGCCGGGTATGGCAAGATTCAATGACGAAGAACTGACGGAATATACCAAGGAGAGTTTTTTCAGGAATCTGTCGAGCCCGGAGCCTCCCGGGGAGATAAAAAAAGCAAGCCCGAAGAAATGGCTTGTAAGGATAAGCGGAGGAACTTGCGAAGCACCTGTAATAGGAGGCAACCTGACTCTTATCTGTGCAAGTCTGGGAACTCCATGGGAGATCGATACAAAGGGAAAGATCCTGTTCTTTGAAGATGTGGAAGCGGAGCCATGGATCATGGATCACATGCTATCACACTTAAGAAACGCAGGAAAACTGGATGATGCCGCAGGATTCGTCATCGGGGAATGCACCGACTGCGTACCCAGAAAGAACGATCCCGGATATTTTACAGATCTTTCTATCGAAGATGTTTTTGAATATTATCTCAAGCCTTTGGGCAAGCCTGTACTATACGGTCTTCCCATGGGGCACAGCGATGATCTCGCCACGCTTCCGCTGGGAGTCATGACGAGACTGGACGCTGATAAAAAGACTTTTACTGTATTGGAAAGCGGAGTTGTTTAGGAGGAAACAAAATGAAAGGCAAAAAGTTATTAATTGTGATCCTCGCTATGATGATGGTATTTACCTTCACAGCCTGCGGGGGCGGTGGCGGCGGAGCGGATGAAGAAGTCATCTTCAACATCGCAACCACTAACGGAGAAGACTCTCTGAGTTTCTTTAACGCAGAGAGCGC
>JAFSWD010000009.1 GCA_017444675.1 Lachnospiraceae bacterium | reverse complement strand
GTGGCTGGGAAAGGCATTGACCGGGGATTTTGGGACCTCCTACAGATATAATATGCCTGTTACACAGCTGATCTCCGACAGGCTGGGAGCCACTCTGGGACTGGCGTTCCTGTCGCTGACACTGATACTTGTGATCTCTGTTCCTTTAAGCCTTTTGAGCGCGGCAAAGCCCAACGGGACCGTGGACAACCTGCTCACGGTGCTGACCCAGATAGGCATGGCGGTGCCTCAGTTTTTCTTAGGTATCGTCCTCACGCTGGTCTTCGGCATCATACTGTCCTGGTTTAAGACCGGGGGATATGTGAGCCCCAAGGAGGATTTCGGGCGGTTTATAAGCTTCATGCTACTGCCCGCCATATCCGTGGCTATCCCCAAGCTTTCCATGATGGTGAAGTATTTAAGGGACTGCATTGTTTCGGAAAAAAAGAATGATTATGTACGGACTGCAAAAGCCAAGGGCAACGGGGAAGCAGCCATATTGTTCCGCCATGTGCTCAAAAATGCGGTGATCTCCGCCATCACCTTCTTTGCGATGATAGCGGCGGAAAGCTTTGCGGGAAGTATCGTTGTGGAGCAGGTGTTTGGGATACCCGGGCTGGGAAGGCTTTTGGTAAATTCCATATCCGGCAGGGACTTCCCTGTGGTTAATGCCATAGTTTTGTATATGGCGGCGCTGGTGGTGGTGATGAACACCCTGGCGGATATTTCCTATCGTATTGTTGACCCAAGAGTTTCAAGAGCCGATTAAGGCGAAGGACAGGACAGGAAGAGCTTGAATTACAGGCAGGAAGCGAAGCGGATCGCGAAAAATTGACAGATGAAAAAGAAAAAGACTGTTTCCACAATAAAATACGGAAAGTCCTTTAAGGCCGGCCTTATAATGGTGGCTGTGATCCTGATCCTGGCTGTGATCGGTCTGTTTTGGACGCCCTATGACGTGAATGAGATGAGTTATACCGTAAAGAATAACGCACCTTCTCTTTTACATCCCTTCGGTACCGATAATTTCGGCCGTGACGTGCTGAGCCGAGTAATGCAGGGGGCTTCACTTTCATTCCTCATCGCTGTGGCGGTGGTGGGAATGGGAACCATAGCAGGAACTGTGGTTGGGGCGCTTACGGGTTACTTCGGAGGCATTGCGGATGCTGTACTTATGAGAATTAACGATGCCCTCTCGGCTTTTCCCGGTGTATTATTGGCATTGGTGATCATAGCTGTTATAGGTAACGGTAAATATAATCTGATCCTGGCCTTGGGCATAGTTTTCATCCCCAGCTACGTCAGGGTGGTGAGGGGCGAAGTATTAAAACAGAAAGAACTGGATTATGTTAAGAACATGAAGCTTATGGGAGCTTCGGATCTGCACATAATCTTTATAGATATATTGCCGAACATAAAGACAGCACTGACTGCATCGGTGCTTATCGGATTTCAGAATGCGGTGCTTTCGGAAGCGGGCATGAGTTATCTGGGTCTGGGAGTTACACCTCCGGATCCAAGCCTCGGACGTATGCTTTCCGAAGCTCAGAGCAGTTTGATCTATGCACCCTGGTACGCCATCGCACCGGGACTTACCATATTGTTTTTAACCTTAGGATTGGGATTCATTTCACATGGACTTGCTGAACGTTAAGAAAATGAATATTTCGGTGGACGTCCCCGGAGGCGAGAAGCGCCTGGTGAAGGACGTGAGTTTTGATGTGAAAAAAGGCGAGATCCTGGGCCTGGTAGGTGCTTCCGGATCCGGAAAGAGCCTGACCTCCATGGCCATTGCCCATATCCTTAGGAAGGAATACAAGATCTCTTCCGAAGGGGTGGAGTTTGACGGGAAAAGGCTGGATCTCATGAGCGAAAAGGAACTCTGTGACATTAGAGGTAAAGAGATGGCCTATGTCTTCCAGGAGCCCATGACCTCTCTAAATCCTCTTTTAAGGATCGGCCGTCAGGTGGAAGAGCCCCTTAATATTCACAAGATAGGATTTAAATCCAAAGAAGATAAAAAGGCGGCGGTCAGAGAAGCCCTTAAGGAAGCGGGGCTGGAACCCACGGACAGGCTTCTTAAGGCCTATCCCCATCAGCTTTCCGGAGGACAGCGGCAGAGAGTCATGATCGCCATGGCCTTTATTTGTAATCCGAAGCTTCTGGTTGCGGATGAGATCACCACAGCCCTGGATGTGGATACCACAAATATCATCGCCGAGCTTCTCATGGAAAGAAGGAAGCTTCACGGAACTTCCATTATATTTATCTCCCACGACACAAAGCTGGTGGAGCGTGTTTCCGATAGGATCCTTCATATGAAGAACGGGGAGATGCTTGAAAACAGGGCCGGGGGTTCGAAAGGTACGGCTGTGGGAAATAGTCCCGTTAAGAAGCAGGAAGAGGGGAAGAATCGGGAAAAGACAGCGGAAGGTGAGGCTGCGGAAGGTCGGAGCGGCGATGGAAATGTGAACGAGGGGGGAGATATTGACCCGTCGAGAAGAGATATGCCCGGAGGAAATGACAGAAAAGTCATTCTGGAAGTGAAGGATCTGTCCTTTGCCTACGAAGACAGGAGCATTCTCGGGAAGGTCACCCTAAAGCCGGTGCTGAAGGACGTGAACCTGAAGCTGTACGAGGGCGAGACCCTGGGCATCGTGGGAAAGAGCGGCTCGGGAAAATCCACCCTGGTAAAGACCATCTGCGGGCTGCAGAAGCAGAGCGAGGGTAGCGTGATCTACGCCGAAGGATCCGAGGATCCGCAAATGGTATTCCAGGATCCCTACTCAAGTCTGAACCCGGCCAGATCCGTGGGGCGCATCCTTTACGAGGCCATCCTCATGGGGGAGCGAAGGGCCGCAAAGCGCGGAAACAGGCGGAAAGTGACCAAGACTTTAGCACGGCAAGTTGTGCTTGATATGCTGAAAAGTGTTGACTTAAAATCCGAGATAGCGTATCGTAAAATAAGCGAACTTTCGGGCGGAGAGAGACAGCGAGTAGCCATCGCGACCGCACTGATAGGACGGCCGGGCATAGTCATTCTGGACGAGCCCGTGTCAGCAATAGATGCAAATGTACAGGAGCAGATACTTGCTCTTTTAAGAAAGCTGAAAAGTTCTTTCGGTTGTTCATACATTTTCATTTCCCATGACCCGGAAGTTATCGCGAAAATATGCGATAGGGTTTTGGTTATAGAGAATGGCGGAATCAAAGAAAAAGAAAGATAAGAGCGCAAATTTTATATGGAAATACATCCGGCGGCACAAGATCGCTTATTTCTTCGGTCTTGTGGCGCTTTTTGTTGTGGATTACGTTAACCTTTATGTGCCCCAGTACACCGGGGAGACAATGGACGGGCTGATGGACGGAACGCTGGATCGGAGCGGGCTTTTCGGTATGATCTTTAAGATCGTGCTGGTGGGTCTGGTGATCATGGCCATGCGTTTTTTGTGGAGATATACACTCTTCGGGTCCTGCCGTAAGATCGAGTATGAGATCCGCGTGGACCTGTACAAGCATCTCTCCAAGCAGTCCACCAACTTTTACAACAACAATAAGACCGGTGATCTCATGAGCTATTTCACCAACGACCTGGGGGCTATCCGTCAGGCAGTGGGTATGGCGGTCATCTCCACCTTTGACGCCAGCGTCATGACCATCATGGTGCTGATCAAGATGGCGGTCTACGTTAACCTTCCCCTTACCGGGCTTGCGATCATTCCCATGATCGTGATCCTTATCGGCGGGGTCAAGTACGGCGCAGAGATCGAGAAGAGATTTGACGAGAAGCAGGCGGCTTTTTCAAAAATGTCCGACAAGGTGCAGGAGAGCATTTCGGGCATACGAGTGATCAAGGCCTTTGTGCAGGAAAAGGAAGAGCTTAAGAGTTTCGCCGAGACCAACGCCTACAACAAGAAAAAGAATCTGCGCATTGTCAGCCTTATGGCTGTGGTAATGCCTTTTCTTGATCTTCTCATCGGACTTTCCAGCGTTATCACCCTCCTTTACGGCGGCTGGCTGGTAGTGAACGGAGAACTCAGCCCCGGACGCTTCGTGGCCTTCACTACCTATATAGGCATGCTGGTCTGGCCCATGATCGCCATGGGTGACTCCATCACCAGCTTCTCCCAGGGTATCGCTTCCATGAAGCGTATAGGCGCCATCTTTAAGGTGGAGCCTGAGATCAGGGATACTTTGAAGACTGACAAAAGTATCACGGATCTTAAGGGAGAGATCAGGTTTAAGCATCTCAGATTCAAATATAAAGAAGGTCTTCCGGAAGTATTGTCCGGCATAGATCTGGAGATCCCCGCGGGTTCCTCCCTTGCCATCATCGGTAAGACGGGCTGCGGAAAAAGCACCGTGGCGAACCTCCTTCTTCATATGCACAATGTGGAAGACGGGCAGATCTACTTCGACGGTCATGACATCAACACCATCCCTCTTAATGTGCTCCGTTCCAAGATAGCCTATGTCCAGCAGGATAATTTCCTGTTCTCCGACACGCTGCAGACCAACATCGCCTTCGGAAAGCGCGAGTTTAAGCCTGCTCCAAGAAACAAGAGAATAGATAACAGAATAGTTCTTAATAAAAACGACAGTATGGAAGCCTACCTGGAAGCTGAGTTTGCAAGGCGCGAAAGCCTGGCGGACAAGGCATATGACGACCTTCAGGAGGTGCAGGAAGCCGCAAAAGCAGCCTGCATCCATGACAACATCATGGAATTCCCCAAGGGCTACTCCACCATGGTGGGAGAGCGAGGCGTAACAGTCTCCGGCGGCCAGAAGCAGCGATCTTCCATCGCCCGTGCCCTCATGAAAGATTCCGCCATACTCATCCTTGACGATTCTCTCTCCGCCGTTGATACCGACACGGAAGAGCAGATCCTCTCCAACCTCAGGAAAAACCGGGTCGGCAAGACCACCATCATCATCGCCCACAGGATCTCCACCATCGAGCATTGCGACAAGATCGCAGTCCTGGACGAAGGCAAGATCGTGGAATACGGCAGCCATGCCGAGCTTGTGAAGCTCGGCGGCCAGTACGCCCAGCTCTACGAAAAGCAAAAGCTGGAGGAAGCCCTGGCAGAATGAACCCCGGGGACAGGAGGAACGCTTGCCGCAGGCAACTATAATGCGTTCCGACGTATTGCCCCGATGCGGAGCTTCGGGGCGTTACCTTGGAACCCGGGTTATGGGTTCATTTTCGAAAGTGGCCGGGTGTTCCCTAAAAATGAGGCATCGGAAAATGAAAAACTCAAAAATCGATGAGACAAGTACAGCGGTTTTAAAATAAATGGACTAATGCGCAGAATGCTTGCTCGAATGCTCGTGCGTGAAAACGCAGGTGTAGCGGGCTACTCCGAGGCTTTCATGTACGGGCAGTCGGGTAAACAGGCAAGCATTGGGTCCGGTTATTTAATAACCGATG
>JAFSWD010000121.1 GCA_017444675.1 Lachnospiraceae bacterium | reverse complement strand
TAGGTAAACATCTGATAATCAAAGATGATCAATGACGCTACAGCCACAGAGTGCCTGATCAAAGGAAATGTCACAAGCATATGTGTTCTCAACCTGACAGAGCCCAGATTTGCCGCAGTCTTTTCGTATTTTTCCAAAGCCCCCCAAAGAACCGGAACAACACTGATCGCAACAAAAGGAGCTCCTTTAAAACAATGCAGGATCAGGACTCCTGAGAAATGTTCGGTAAAAAGCAGATTCACTCCGTCTGTTTCTGCCCCCATCAGTTTTAAAGCATGATAGAGCATCCCGTGATCGCTCACTATGTTATAGACCAATATCCCTGCGGCAATATATGACATGATAAGCGGCAACCCTGTCCCAAACATCAGCACTTTGTTTCCCGTCCTGCACAGAGCCCAGGCCAGAAGCACGCCCAAAACAGCAGAAAGCAGAGTGGATATGGCTGCCACCCTGAAACTGAGGAAGAGTCCCTCCAGAAATGCCCTGTCCCCAAGGAGGTCCGTAAGCGCCCGGGGATCGATCTCATACATGGAAAGCTCGGGTATGAACCCCAACCCTTCCGCTAAAGTATTAAAGATCACAAAAAGAGAGATCCCTGCCACAGTGACCACTGCAGGTACAAGAAACATTATTCCTTTTGTTCTTCTGCCTTTATCTGTCATTTAATACCGTGTCATACCAGATCTGCTCGATCACATCCACAAGATCCGCCTTAAGCTCCGGCTGTTTGTGAAGATCCAGCTCCGCATAGGTTAAAATATTCTTTTCATATCTGCTCTCGGGGGTCATTGCCTTGTCAAGCGCCTTCCTGTCTTCCTCCGAAAGCTTCGAATAATCCATCACCGGAAGATCTGCCCAGCCCGTAAGCTCCGCCTTCTTTATCTGCATCTCGGGGGAAAGTGCCGCATTTATCACCTTTACAGCCGCCTCCTTGTGAGATGACAGTCCTGCTATTGCAAGGAAATGGGTGTTAAAAGGAGTACCTTTTTCAAACACAAGTGTCCTTGTGGTTTCGGGCCAAAGCCCCGAAGATACCATGCTGAGCGCCTTGTTGGCACTGTAATCCATGGCAAACAATATCTCCCCGTCCCTGTAAAGGCTTTCAAGCTGTGTTGAATCCGAGGGATAGGTGCTGCCCTTCTTCCAGAGATAGGGCTCTATCTCGTTGAGATAATCTATGACCGGTCGGATAATGTTTTTTACCGTGGCATAGTCATTGTCCACCTCTTTAAGCGCTTCATATCCCACAAGATCATAGATCAGAGTCCTTATAAAGGCAGAAGCCGTAAAATCATTGGCCAAGGGATAGGTAAAGCTTCCGGGATTCGCTTTTACGAATTCTTTTAGTTCAGCTGCATTTTGGGGAGGTGCGGATACCTTTGAGGAATCATAGAAAAGCACAAACTGTGCCTTACCCCAGGGTGCTTCGTACCCCTTTGTTTCATAGCCGAAATCCGTTAACGCCGTGCTTTCATCCACATATTTCAAGAGATTGGGAACTTTTTCGGTAAAAGGTCCGTAGAGCAGACCGTTTTCAAGTGCGGAATAAAAGTTTTCTCCGTTTATCCACAGAAGATCCATGTCGCTCTTTGCCCCTGCCTTTGTTTCATTCGAAAGCTTCAAAAGAAAGTCCGCCGCATCCATAGGCACGTGCTTAAGCTCCACTCCGGCAGTTTCAAGCACATAGGGCGCCAACACGTCACTGATGTACGCATTTGTCCTCTCATCTCCGCCCCAGGCATAGAGAGTAACGGTTTCAGTTTTTTCTTTTCCGCAACCGATGGACGAGAAAGCTATGATCGCAGCCAAAAACAATGATAATAGTTTATTTGTCTTTTTCATTTTCCTTACCTGCCTTTGTATTTAATTCCCGAATGGTGATCACGAGTCTTTGAAGAGCCGTAAAAAGTATGAGCCCCCCATAGATAAAAGAAAGAACCTTCATATATCTCCAAAACACGATCTGCACCGTAAAGAACAAAAAGCCTTCGGTCCGTTCCATAAGGCCGGTCTGATAACGAAAGCTTTTTATGCCGTTGTTCTCCAACAGCGCCCCGCTTGTAAGGAATACGGTCATTGACAGCAGGATGGCCGACACGGACAGGAGCTGGGCAAAAACAGACTCGGGACACCTGAGTGCAAAGCCCAGGATGAAGGATAGCTCCACTATCCTGTCGAAGAATATGTCAAGGAGGGTCCCCACCGGGGAAGTCTGACGGGTGAGCCTTGCAAGGGCGCCGTCCACAGTATCAAAATATCCGGATATCCAGAGCAGAAGGATGGGAACGACCGCAGGAAGTTTCAAAAAAAATGAGGCCGCTGCCGCTTCACCTACGATAAGGGCCAGGATCGTAACATGGGTGGGCTTCCACCTGAGCCTTGCAAACAGCCTTGCTCCCGGGTTTATCACCATATCCGCATATTTTCTTCCATGTGTATCCAACATTTCTACTCACTCCTTTTTTCGGTTTTTTTTCTTATCAAAAACATTCTTTAGGATCGCAGACAGCGCCCCTAAAGCAAAGACCACGCTCAGTCCGTACAGGAAAAGCTTTGCGTCTCCGCTTAAAAGGTTCGAGCCCGCATAGGAATATACTATTGTGGCAGGAAGCTGCCCAAGCCCCGTAGCAAGCAGGAAGGGAAGGATCTTCATTCCCGTAAGTCCCGCAGCATAGCTTATGGGATCAAAGGGCACGAAGGGAAGAAGTCTGGCGATAAAGACAGACTTTGCCCCGTTTTCCGTAAAAAACCTGTCAACGGAAAGAAGGGCTCCCTTTCCGGTGATCTTTACCACCTGATCGCGGCCGAAAAGTCTTGCCAGACCGAAGCATATGATGGCTCCCAGCATGGCTCCCGTCCAGGAGATGATGGCCCCCTTCACCCAGCCGAAGATTGCTGCATTGGCAAAGGTGATCAAAAAAGCAGGTATGGGGGCAGCTACGGACTGAAGGATCATAAGTCCCATGGAGATCAATGCGGCAAGTGTACCGTAGGACCTGATGAATTCCTTTACAGCCTCAACATCCGCACTTCCCAGCATCCTCACCAGCTTGAAAATAACGCGTCTGCTTGCGGGGACCAGTAACAGGGCTGCGATCACCGCTGCCGTCATGATCATGGCCGGAAGCTTTCCGCCCCTTCGTTTTTTGGTGTTTTGATCGATTTCCGGGTTCATTATCTAAGTTCTTATCTCCTTCTTCTTTTTAAGGACCAGCCATAAAGGACCTCCCGCCAGACTGAACAAGGTCACAAACAAGGCATATAACACCGAGATTGTGAGAGCCTGTGCGGTAGAATAGCCGTAAGGGGCCAGCAGAAAAGCATAGCTTCCTTCTCTTAAGCCATACCCGTTAAGTCCCACAGGGACCATTGCCAGAACGGAGGATGCGCTGACCACCATGCAAAGGTCAGGAAGTGGAAGAAGCTGCAGCCCCAAACCTGCGATCACCGTTTCCACCACCACAGCCACAAGGATCTGAAAGATCAGGGATTCTAAAAGGCTTATCGCAATTGCTTTCGGATGCCTTCTTATCTCCGTCGATTTAAGGGCAAAGGTTTTCCACACTCCGGCTATCTTTCCTTCACTTTTCTTAAGTCTTTCCGGTACCCAGCCTGTGAGCTGGACCACGGCCAACAGCAGTCCTGCTGCAAGTATGGTTCCCATAAGGATCAGCACTATGCCGGCGGGGTGCCGGGAAAATACTGCACTCACCAGACCGAGAATCGCCAGTGTCACGGTAGCAAGTATCCTTTCCATCACTACCGATGCAGCCCCTCCCACAGTGCCTCCTTCCTGTCCTGCGAGAATGGCTCTGGCGCCATCACCGCCTATGCTTGAAGGAAGAAAATTGTTAAAAAAAAGGCCGCAGATGTAATAACCAAACAGCTTAGGGGATGAGATCCTCACCCCCTGAGCTTTAAGAAGTTCGCCCCATTTAAGCGCACTTACATACACTGAAAGAGCGATGGCCAATATCACCGCCACACCCCAGGGTGCCTTAAACCCGGCCAGCGCTTCTCCTATCTCTTCAATATCCGCAGACATTACAAGGATAGTAAGTAATACAGCAGAGATCACTATCTTTATGAATGTTCCGATCCATTTTTTTTCGGATTTTTTCATTATCGTTCCGCTTTCTTCTTTTTAAGTACCACAAATATTACGATACCTGCTATCACAACCACCCCTGCAACGATT
>JAFSWD010000120.1 GCA_017444675.1 Lachnospiraceae bacterium | reverse complement strand
TGGTTCTCTCAAGAGGATACTCTCTTCCTGAATCGTTACTCAAGGAATCTACCTCCTAATTATGGTGAGCATTAAAATCTGTAATGAGCAAATGCCTTGTTTGCATCTGCCATCTTGTGCATGTCTTCCTTACGCTTTACAGCGCTTCCTGTGTTATTGGAAGCATCAAGGATCTCGTTGGCAAGCCTGTCGATCATGGTCTTCTCGGATCTCTGCCTTGAATACATGGTAAGCCATCTTAAGCCGAGAGCCTGACGTCTGTCAGGACGGACCTCGATGGGTACCTGGTATGTGGCACCTCCGATACGCCTTGCCTTTACTTCCAGTGTAGGCATGATGTTATTCATAGCCTCTTCAAAAACTTCAAGAGCCGGCTTTCCGGCCTTTTCCTCGACCTTTGCAAATGCACCGTATACGATCTTCTGGGCTACGCCCCTCTTGCCGTCAAGCATTATATTATTGATAAGCTTTGTAACGACTTTGTTGTTGTAAACGGGATCTGCAAGGACGTCTCTCTTAACTATATGTCCTTTACGTGGCACGTTTCTTCCCTCCTAGATATGAGTCATCGGACTCAACGGTACTCAGTGGTATCAAACCCTGTTCGTGCGGGACAGCTTAAATCCCAACACTACCGTATTTCCTGTTTCCTTTACTTACGCTTTCGGAGCCTTAGGCCTCTTCGCACCGTATTTGCTGCGGGCCTGCATCCTGTTGGCTACGCCTGCTGTATCAAGCGTTCCGCGGATGATGTGGTATCTTGTTCCGGGAAGGTCCTTAACACGGCCGCCACGGATCAGGACAACTGAGTGCTCCTGCAGATTGTGACCTTCACCCGGAATGTAGGATGTTACTTCGATTCCGTTTGAAAGACGTACACGGGCAATCTTTCTCAGCGCAGAGTTAGGTTTCTTAGGAGTCGCAGTCTTAACCGCCGTGCACACGCCTCTCTTCTGGGGAGAGAGTGTGGCAGTTGCCTTCTTCTGTAAAGAATTGAATCCGTTCTGCAGTGCAGGGGACTTTGACTTCTTAACAGATGACTGTCTGCCCTGTTTTACTAACTGGTTGAATGTTGGCATTTAAGTTTCACCTCTTTTCTTTTTATGATTTTTGCCGTCCACATTCAAAAGGATAGCGGCAAAGTTAACAGCGCGCCTTTAGCGACACGCTAAAACATTGTACTTGAATGAGGTTTTGATGTCAACAAAAATTTTTTTGTGATATAATTCTTATCAGGGAACCAATACCGGTGGCGGGGCAGGCACGCTTCCGGCGGGTACAGGGCCTGCGGCAAGGTATAGCATATGAGCAGATTTATAGTTGCGGGGATCACTCAGTTAGAGACCATCGTCAAGGTAAAGGAGTTGCCGATCCAATACACTCCTTACACCGGAGAACCGGATACTATTTACATCTCCGCCGGCGGTGACGCATTTAACGAATCTCTGGCATTAAAGTGGCTGGGGGATGATGTGGAGTTCATGTCGGTAGTGGGAGAGAATGAAAACCTCTCGATCTTCAACCCCTCTGACAGGGAGGTTACTCTTTCAACGAAATATATTCTTCCTATTATAAAGGAAACTCCCCTGGAGGTTCTTTTATATGATGTGCGCCGTAAGAAGCAGCACTTTGAAGACCTGAAGGACATAAGGGAAGCCAGATATGATATGTCGCTGGTGGAGCCCCTTATTGACAGCTGTGATATGGTCGTGCTCTCAAACGTGAATTTCTGCCGTCCCTTCATAGAGTCTGCTCTCGAGCATAATAAAAAGCTTGCGGTGAAGATACACTGCTTTACCCGCGAAAAGGAGATATATAACGAGGATTACCTGCACAATGCCCATATTCTTTACTTTAACGATAATTCAATAGATGAGGAGCCCTACAGTTTTATCAAAGATATCCGAGAAAAGTATGATCCCGAAATAGTCATCTTCGGCCAGGGTCCCCAGGGCGTCATCATTTTCGATAAGGTGAAGGACTTTATGGTCCACTACGATGCGGTTAAGAGCACACACATAATCAATACCGCCGGTGCAGGAAACGCGCTCTTCGCCTGCTTCCTTCATTATTACCAGAAGACCGGGGACAGCAAGACCGCCATTCATAAGGCCCTGCTCTTCGCCGCAAATAAGATCGGATATATGGGTACTTCCAACGGCTTTATGACTGAGGAACAGCTGGAGCACTGGGAAGAGCTCATCTGGAATCCGAGAGGAACGATGTAAAACCAATAAGAC
>JAFSWD010000119.1 GCA_017444675.1 Lachnospiraceae bacterium | reverse complement strand
TCCAAAGCTTTTGAAAAGCCCTGTAAAATGTATACATCATGATACTCTCTCAAACAGTTCAACCAGTTTTTTCTTCTTCAATCTTGCCAATGCAGCATGGGTAACTATCACTGTCATAAAGATCCCAAATAATAAGGCAGTAACATACACCCTTGCGTTCAGGATCATTGTCAGGTTTTCGGGATAAGTCGGTTTCAAAACATGGATCAATGCAATGTCGCACAAAAAAGCCATGCAAAAACAAAGCAGATTTTCCAACAATGCACTCATGCGCACAAGTCCGTAATCTGCCCCCAGCGCCATGCGTATGCCATAATTTCTTTTATCCAGATTAAGTTTTCCGATAAGGACCAGGCATATGTTTATTGCCGCAAACGCGAATGCAGCCGCTCCCACAGCGAAGATCCCAAAAGATTTTGAAATACCGTTTATCAGACCATCGTGATAAACATCCTTTCCGCTTTTCAACCGGGAAACCGGCAATCCGACCGCTTTCAGTGCATTGACGATCTCGTTCTCATTTAATGTACCTGTTTTGGTCCGAAGGTAAAGCTTATTGATCACAACATCTTGTACTTCATTGTCCCCCGCATGAAGCGGCAGCAAGATCGAACCGTAATGATTAAAGCAGGAGAAGACTCCCTTAACAGTGTATGTTTTACCAAACAGTTTTATCCTGTCTCCTGCCTTTATTTCGTCGGGGTTATCGGCATATGACTGTTCAATAAGGCACACGTTTGATTCCTCAAATAAGTCCAAGGATCCGTCAATCACCTTACAGTTGTCAAACTCAAGCCAGTCCTCGGTCACATACTTCATGAACCCGTCGCTCTTTACATTGTTGATCTCAACAGTACCGCGCTTCTGCGCAGAAACCGACATATCCTCGATCTCAAGCGGGAATTCTTCCATTGAAGACAACAATCCTTCGAGGTTCACCTCTCCACTGTTAAAGCTTACGGTCCACACATTGTCATCATTTTTGTATCTCATGGTTGAAACATTTTCGACAAATATGTTTATATTTCCCAGACACAAGATCGGAAGCAGCATACCGAGAGCAAAAGATACAGCCACTATTATGTTTACACTTCGACGCCTGTAAAAATTTATCAGTGCGTCATATATCGTATATTTTAGTTTTTGCATATGCGTTACTCCACCATTATCTCCTGTCAGAGACTATGGTTCTTTTCAGATTTTTTCCTTTACGAGATCATTGCCTTCTTTGTACTGACGGAATTCTTCATGTGAAAGCGAAACGGCTTCATCCCTTTATCAAATTAACACATTTCCCGCCAAAACACCACCGCAGATGTGTCCCATTAAAAAAGATTTACATTATCACAACAAAAATGTGAGTCTTCAAACGTTCCAAACATTTAAGACTCACATGATCTTTACTGTCCTCTGCTGTCAGCGATTCTTTACATCACAAACCGATAAGAAAAATATTTTCCTCTAAAACCTCGTGTAAATAAACTGCCCCGCGTCATATCCCACGCCGTACATGCCCAAAAGCAATATCGCCGTGAAAAGCACCGCAAAAGCTCCGTATCTCAAGATCCAGGGCTTGTTCCAAAGCTTGTCTCTGAAGAACCCGTCTCCCTTAAGAAGGCTTACTGCGAGCATGAGTACCGCTCCCACTCCCAGAATGATCCAATCCCGGAGTGCCAGCCCCATGGCTTCAAATCCTGCTGTAAGCCCTTGTCCTCCAAAACCGAAAAGTGAAACCAGACGGGTAAAGAAAAGAGGAACGCTCTTAAAAATATCAAACTGCATGAGAAGGCTCACGATGAACACGGTGCGAAGGCTCATGAACACCCGATAAATCCGGGATGACGCCCACTTGCATTTATTATGAAAGGAGGCATAGGCAGGCTCGAGTTCTTCGGATATCATAAGGATCGCGAAGTGGAGCATGGCCCAGGTCACGTAATTGGCGGCGAACCCGTGCCAAAGTCCGGTGGTAAACCAGACTATGGCTGATGCCAGATAAACAGGTATCCTCTTTCCCACTCTTTCCCCGAAATGCTTTCTGGTAAATTTAAGCAGTTTCTTCATGGGAGGGCACACAGAAACCGGGTAGAACAGATAGGTCTTGAACCAGGCCGCCATGGTGATGTGCCATCTTCTCCAATATTCTTTAAGAGATGTTGAGAAGAAGGGTCTGTCAAAGTTCTCCTGAACTTTTATGCCCAGCATCTCAGACATTCCGATGGTTATATCTATGCCTCCGGTAAAGTCTGCGTAAAGCTCAAGGGTGTAAAGCATCATTCCCGCAAGGACCCAGACTCCTCTGTAGGAGGTTTCGTTTTCCACGATCGCTGATACCGCCACAAATACTCTGTCCGCTATCACCAGCTTTTTAAAGAAGCCCCAGACCACTCTTAAAAGGCCGCGTCCCACATTATCCCATGAAAGATCATGGTTTTCGTACAGGCTTTTTGTCAGCTCGCCGTAATCCGTAAGAGGTCCCTGGATCACCACCGGGAAGAAGGAGATATAAAGCAGGAACTTAAAGAAATTTCTCTCCGCTTTAACGGTCTTTCTGTTAACGTCCACCAGATATCCTATGGCCCTTAAGGTATAATAGGATATTCCCAGCACCGCTATCAGGCTTCCGATCTTAACAAAAGCCAAAGCTCCAACATTTATGGCAACGCAAACAGTGATCAGAAGATTTTTCTTAAAACCATATCTCTTTCTGATCTCTTTCTTTTCTTCTTTTGTAAGTTCACCGTTTTCCCTGATCTTATCCTGCTGCTCTTCCTGAAGCCTTTCCAGCCCCAATGCACCGAAGAACATCACAGCTGCGGTTCCGATGATGAAAGCCAATGCTCCCACGCCGTTAAGAGCGTAGAACAAAAGGCTCATTATGAGAAGCACAGGCCACTTGGGCGCTTTCTTCGGAACCACATAATAAAGGATCAGCGTGATCAATAAAAATCCGATGAATTCATAGGATGTAAAATACACTTAAAGTTACCTTTCTCTGTCAGCCCTCTTCTTCCCTGATCCTTTCGATCAGGTCATAAAGCGCATCCGCGGAATTAAAGTTTTCAGGGGTGATATCCTTTGCTCCGATGGTAACATCCATCCGCTCTCCGATCTCCGTTACCAGTGTTACGATGTCAAAAGAATCCAGGATCTCGTCATCGATCAATGCGTCCTCTTCTTCAAAATTCACATCCGGATGTAATTCCGATAAGATATCAAGTAATTCGTCCATATTATTTTCCTCACCTATCATTCCAATATTGTTGAAAGGTACTGTATCTGGCTCACATGTCCCTCCTTCAGGAAGAACCTGAGCTTCATACCGCCCTTTTCGTAAACCCTGCCGTTTCCTTCTTCAGTCCCGCTGCCGTAAAGGGCCTCCACCTCATCAATCGTCATCCCGATGTAGGCTCCTTCCCCGGTTTCCACCAGGTCATCCTTAAAGATCACGGCGGAAACATACTCCGTTCCCGACACTTCATAGGTATTTAACTCGAAGCTGCCGTAATCGTACACTCTGTCCACGCCCTCAAAGGCACAGCTGGGCGCTTCGTACACGCTTTTTGCCTCCGGCATATCTTTTGTCAACGCCTTCGCTTCAGCATCCATTGCCACATCTACGCCCTTAAAGCTAAAGATATAGCCTCCGGTCTTTGGCTCCGGCGCCTTTATTCCCGGCGTAGGTTCCGGAGTCTTCGTGACTTCCGGAGTCTGTCCCGCCTTTGCCTCCTCCAGCTGCCTTGAGATCTCATTATAATAAAGACGTATCTTCTCATCCCAGGCCGCTGCCAGCTCAGTCTCTCCGCTCCTGTCCGTAAGACCGTACTCTTCGGAAAGCACCTTTCCCAGATGCTCAGTGATCTTGTCTGCCCCGTAGACATTTAAATGCAGCCCGCCGTCATAGGTATCCTCGGTAAGATCCAGGCCCGTTTCTTCCGTAAGTTCCAGATAATTTATGTATTTAAGGTCCCTTTTAGCGGCGTACTCCTCGATCTGCTCTTCCCACTCACTGTACCAATAGGGATAGAGGCTGGGCGCTTTTACGAGGATCAGATCTATGCCCTTTTTCTCACAGAGATCCGCGATCATGTTCATGTATTTCCATGCCTTGTCACCAAAGTTGTAATCCGTGAGCTGCTTTCCCCCCGGCACATTTTCCGCAGGCTTTGTGTCAACCCTAAGATAATAGCCGTTATAGGACACTCTTTCCGTCTTAAACATGTATTTAAGATCGTCTGAGCTCAGTTTAAACAGCCTGTCGTGATAGCGGAGCAAGGGGAAAACATATTCTATAAAATGCTCCTCCTCGGTCATGGAGGCATTGATGGCCCTGATCTTTGGCAAGCCCCACTTCATCCCCTCCAGGGTTATCCTGTTGTAGGCTTCGCTCTGGGGCTCGTTGTACTTCATTGCCAGCACGTTCATCACCACCACCTTGGGGGTTTCGTACCTCAAGGCATCCTCCAGCATATAATAGGACTGCCACACCAGCTGCTGGGCGCTGCCTCTTATATAGGAGTTGATCCCGTAATGCTCCCAGAGATACACGGGGTCAAAGTTTTCGTAGGCCTCACAGTCTCCCAGGAACAGCACCTCATGATCCGGCTCATCCCTGTAATATTCTGCTGTAAACGCTCCTTCCGTCACATCCCCGAAGTACTTCGGTACCAGAAGTCTCTGTAAGAACCACAGAGCCGTTACCAAGAGGGCTGTGCAAAGAAGAAGCCTAATTATCTTCTTCATTCAGTTTTTTCCTGTCTATTTTACCTGTCGCCGTAAATGGCATGCTTTCCAGCTTCACTATCCTGTTGGGCAGCATATATCTCTGCAGGGAGAGCTTGAGTTCCTTTGTGAGAGCCGCTTTATCCGGATCTCCCACATAGAAAAGGGTGATCTTCCCCGTTTCCTTTGAGTGGGTGCAGGCGCAAAGCCTTATCCCCTCTATCCGGGACACATCCGCTTCTATCTCCCCCAGTTCTATCCTGTGTCCCATGTGTTTTATCTGATAGTCCTTCCGGGACACGAAGATCAGATCTCCGTTTTCATCCAAACGTCCCAGATCTCCGGTCTTGTAGATCCGCTCCCGACTGCCCTCTTTATTTTCTTTGTAAACAAAGGAAGCTGCCGTCCTCTCAGGGTCGTTGTAGTATCCGAGAGCCACACCCTTTCCTCCGATGCAGATCTCTCCGGTCTCTCCCTCACCTACTGTTCTTCCGTCATCTCCCATAAGGAACACTTCCGTTCCCTTAAAGGGCTTTCCGATGGGGATGGCATCCTTAACTTCATAATCCGCAGGTATCTCAAAAAATGTGCTTACCCCCGTACATTCCGTAGGCCCGTAGAGGTTGAACATCCGTACCCCGGGCATAGCTTTTCTCCACAATTCAAACTGTTTCACCGGGAAGATCTCCCCCACAAAGGTGATAGTCTTCACCCATTCAGGTTTAATAAGCTCCAGCGTGCCGAAGGCGGACACAAAGGTAAGGGCCGAAACCACCCAGCAAAGGGTGTTGATCTTTTCCTTATTTATAAATTCCATCAAAGGAACCGGGGTTTTAAACAGCTCTCTGGGTATTAAGACCGTGGTAGCTCCCGTCTTTATGGTACAAAGTATCTCCTTAAGGCTTGCGTCAAAGTATAGAGGTGCCTGCTCTCCGAACCTGGTATTTTCTGTGATCCCCAGAGTCTCCGAAAGCACCTCGGCGTAGTTCATCACCGAAGCATGGCTGCAGGCCACGCCTTTGGGAATCCCGGTAGATCCCGAAGTAAAGAGCACATAGGCGGGATCACTTCCCCCGGTCCTTTCAACGGCTTTATTTAATGCAGCCTCATCCACATCTTTTTTGATCAGATCCCCCCACAGCACCTTTTCGCTTTCATCCTTAAAAGCCCTGGCCGTATCTATGGTAGTTTCATCACATATTATAATTCCGGTCTTAACATTTTCAAGTATCAGTTCTATCCTTCTCTTTGGCATCTCTTCATCTATAGGCACATAGTGATTTCCGCTGTAGAGCACCGCAAAAAAGGCAGCCACCTCCTCGGGGCTCTTTTTCATGAACACCACTACAGGCTTTTTTATAAGGTTTTTTCCGCAAAGAAAAGAAGCGCCCCTTCGAGACGCATCAAAAAGCTCCCGAAAGGTAAGCCCATGGTTTCCGTCTGTAAAGGCCTGCTTTTCGGGAAATGATCCAACTGTTCGGTTTAAATACTGTACAATGTTCATCTATTGAATTTCCGGATAAAGGGATGCATCAAAAACGTGCTGGTTTCTGATAGCTCCGGAACCCGATCTCTTGAGTCTTTCCGTAGTCCACATGAAGATACCCTGTTCACGGGCCTCCTTGTCCGCGGTATCCGGATGCCACACCGTGGTGTCGAAATGATACCAGCCGTCCCCTGTGTTTACCAGGTTCCAGATGTGAGGATCGTTATTTACGGGATATTTTTTAATGTCGAGATTAGGTATGCCTGCTTTGGTAAGAAGTACCTTGGACGTGGCTGCAAACACGTTGCAGTCTCCGATGTTATCCTCAAGCCCGTAATAGGCGTTTTCTATATAGTCATTTCCTTTTCTGTCCTGGTATTTCACATTGTGGTGAACGTACTCAAATATGGCCCGGGCTTTTTCCGTCATGGTCATGTCGTCGGTCAATATCCTGCCCAGCACCGTATCCGCCAGGGCATACACTTCATCGGGAGATGCCTTTGACACCAGCACAGACACCGTTACCTCGGACGTGTTTCCCGACTTATCCTGTGCGTGATAGGTTATCTCATAGGTCCCTGCCTTTGAAATGTTCACATTGCTCTTATCCACCCAAAGATTGGGGTTTTCTCCCCTAAAAGAGAAGGTTTCTCCGCTGTTATCCGTGGCAGTCACGTTTCTGGTATAAGATATGGTACCGTTCACCTTTGCTTCTATATCCGCAGCTCCGATGATAACGGGGGGCTCGCAGTCCGGAGCCAAAGTCGCCGTAGGCGCAGGTGTATCAGTGGGTCTTGGTGTGGGTGTGTCCGTTGCAGTGGGAAAGGGCGTGGGGGTGTGGGTGGGTGTAAGAGAGGGGGAAACCATCTTCACCGTGGGCTTTACACCCATATGACCGCCGGGCGTCTTGTCATCTCCGCATCCTGCCAGACAAAGGAAAAAAACCGGGATCAAAAAATATATGAATTTTATTTCCTTTAAAAGCTTAAACATTTATTACTCTACCCTTACCGCCACCAGGCACACTCTGCCGTTTTCATTTTTTCTGCCTGTTTCGTCTGTGGGGGAACAGGTGGAAAGCACCATAAATTCATCACCGTAGGAAGCATTGAATTCAGGCAGTCCGTTCTCGTTGTGGCTCATTACATTGGCATACCAATAAACAAACTCTTCCTCGGTCATATTGCCCTTAAAAGCATAGTACTTAAACTTAGGATCATCGTAATTTGAATAGTCCATATGATCCGCACTGGTAAACACGTGGCTCCTGAAGCAGGAGATCACCTTATAAACTCTGTGTTCAAACAACGTATCGTAATCGATATACAAATGCTCTTTGGCATATTCCGTCTCAAGGAATTTATACAGATATCCAAACATGGTGCCGTCGGCCATATTGTGACCGTAGATCAGCAGGATATCCGAGGGTTCTTCTCCCCCCACGTAATTGTCCTCTTTATAGCCCACACCGCTGATGCTGTTCTGGTCCATAAAAAGGCTGCCTCTTTTAAGCGGCGCCTTATCCACTCCCCTGTTTATGTAATACTCCATTTCGTTTTCGGGAGTATTGGGATCGTCAAAGGTCTGCATCACGGGATAATCTATCTCCACACCGTAGGTATTTCTCATAAAGAGATAACCCACCACATCCGAATTGTATTCATAAAGATCCATCATAAAACCTGACTGTATGGCTATGGGACGGGGTGTGGGCGTGACTGTGGGTGTAGGAGTGAGTGTGGGTGTTGCAGGATCCTTTTTTTCATTCGGATCGGAAACAGGCGTAGGTGTTGTCTGAGGTCCCTTTGTAACATTTGCGAGAGGACCGATCTCCGTCTGCTGTTCCCTGGCCTCACGGATCTTCCTGAGTTCATCCTCATGCTGATGGTTTCTCACAAGATGGATCACACCAAACAGAATAAGGGTCAAAACAGCCAGGCAGGCTACTGTAAGACCGATATATCCGATCATTTTATTATTGTTTTTTTTATTACCACTCATGTTGTCTTTACCGCTCATAATCCTTTATTTTAAGCCCTTTGGGCGATGTCTGCCTCTATTGTTGAGAATATATATGCTTCTTTTATACCGTTCTTTATCATATCATAACCCCCACAAAAAGTGAACACTCCCAAATAAAAAACATCTCAGCCGAAGTATTACCTCCGGCTGAGACTGCACTTACCTCTCATCTTATTTTTTTAACTCAAACCTTGTATGCACCAAGGGTTTCGTCTATTTCCGCTATGGTCTTGGCTGTATTTCCCGCTGCCTCGGAAGTGTTCCTGATGATCCTGTCAAGCTCGCTCACCATCTCGGCACAGCCGATTATGTCCTGGGTGTTCTGATCGGAAGCGGCTGCCACATCTCTGATAGAGGTCTTAATGGTGCTGATGGCTTCAAATACTTCATCCATCTTATTGTGCATTTCCTTCATGTCTTTCGACATACCCTCAGCACTCTTGGCAAATTCCAAAGAAGAATCCATGAAACTTGCATAGTCGTTCTTAACCATTTCATTTATGGTTGTCATCATAGTTTCGGAAATACCCAGGAAGCCCGTTATAGCCTCATTCACTTCATTACTTACTTCCTGGATCTCAGAGGCCGCCTTACTGGAATCCTCTGCCAGCTTGCTTATCTCGGAAGCTACCACTGCAAAACCGCGGCCTGCTTCTCCGGCTCTTGCCGCCTCAATGGATGCGTTAAGGGAAAGAAGGTTGGTCTGCTGGGCAATATCCAGAATGCTTAAAGACAGAGCCTGGATCTTTTCTACCGCCTGAGCCTTTTCCTTCTCGATATCCAGCTTGTTCTTCATCTTTCCTATGTTGTCATTAGCCTTTACGGTGGATTCTTCCGCCAGTTTGTGAAGTTTGGCCGAATTGTCATTTATCTCATGGACCGCATCCGCATTTCTTTCCACCATTTCTTTAACAGCTTCGGTGGTATCATAAAGAGCATCACTTACATTGCTGGCAGTGTCGATATTTGCCGTGATCTCTTCACCGGAAGCAGCTACGGACTGGAGGTCCGCGCTGGCGGTTTCCACGCTCCTTTTGGAGGATACCATATCCGAATCTATGGCTTTCATCATGCCATTTACTTCTTTTGTGCCGTTCCTGGTCTCGGCTATGATCTCCTGAGTCTTTTGAAGCAGCTTATTCAGATTTTCGGCAATGATCTCCATTTCATCACCGGTTTTGAGATTTATTCTCTGAGTGAGGTCTCCGTTGTCGGAAGCCACATCCAGGACTGCATTGTTTACCTTCACATATACCTTTTTCTGTCTCCATCCGAAAAAGAGCCCCGCCGAAATAGCCACTATAAGTGAAAATATAAGGCCTGATACGATATATCCTCCCGAAGAAGATACCATTTTGGCCGAGGTATCGGCATCCAGATCCACGCCCACTACTCCAACTACTTTACCTGCCGAATTGTATATGGGTGCATATGCATTATAAGCCGTTGCCCAGTCATCCGTAACAGGTTCATCGGTAACAGCAGGAGTTCCCTTCAGCGCACTATCCACCTCCGGCTGCTCTTCAGCTTCATCGCCGTAGGCCGCCGGCTCTTCCGGATCCGAATCTATTATAAAGATAAGTTTTCCGTTGCTGTCCCTTGCATATGTATAGACATAGAGGACAGTTTCGCCTTCCAAAAATCCGGAAAGTTCCTTGTGGATAACATCGTAATCACTTCCGTAACCGTTTTTGACCACCCTCTCAAATTGATCACCGTCAATATTGTTGGCAGCCATTTTTGCAACATCCAGCGTCTCGTTTCTGTTTTGGGTCAACAAAGAATTGAAGAGCATCTTATGGGAGATAAAGAACATTAAAAGCCCTACCCCCAATGCAGTTAAAGTGATCATTAGAGTAACCTTGAATGAATTTGACATTTTTCGTGTCTTCATAAAATCACCTCCGAAATGCCATTGAGAACCTTCCTCGGTGAGTTAATCTAGTTTTTTATCTTATCACCGAAACCACAACAAATGTCACTCATATTTCCGTCTTTTCGCAAATTTACAAGCATTTTTTTAAAGCCCAAAAAAAGACCGCAAATTTTTATTCTGCGGTCAAAAATATAACCCGGATCATTTTTATTGTTTTAGTCACTGAGATCTGCATCGAATCCTACTCTCAGATCATATTCGGGATAAAGTTCTTTAATATCATTTACCACATGATCGTAAAGTTCCTGACGGTCGCCGGCTTCAAACCCTACCACGATATCAAATCTCATTTCCTTCTTTTCAGGGTTTGCATAAAACCCGTGCATCTGAATGATGTTTTCATGGGACATGACCACCCTTCTGATATTGTTAAGCATCGCTCCCAGCTCGTTGTCACCCGTATTCTTACTGTATATGCTGATACCCGTAAGTAAAACATTGCATTTCTTATATACCGCGTCAGCGATCTCTCTTTCCAGTCTGTCCAGATCATTCATCTTCATATCATCCGGAACTTCTATATGCACCGATCCCGTAAGGATGTCGGGGCCATAATTGTGAAGCACCAGATCATAGGCTCCGCTGACTTCCGGGAAGCTGTTTACCACTTCCTTTACCGCAAGAGCCATCTTTCTGTCAGGTCTTTCGCCAAGGATGTGGGACAGGGTCTCTCTGAACATGTCAATGCCGGAACGGATCATGAGGACAGATATGAGAACACCGAGATATGCCTCAATGCCAAAGCCGCAGACTGTAAACACTATGGCAGCGATCAGCGTCGCCAGGGATACCAGGGAATCCAGCCTTGCATCTTTTCCTGACATTATGAGAGAATCAGAAGCTATCTTTTTGCCCTTGCTTATAAACCAGGTGCCGAGCAAAAACTTTACAGCCACCGCTACGGCAACGATTATAAGGGTTATTGTGGAATAGTCCGGAGTTTCCGGTGTTATTATTTTTTTAACCGATTCGGTAAGTGCCGTAACACCTGCATATAGAACGATGACAGCTATAATGGCTGCGCTCAGGTATTCCACTCTGCCGTGGCCGAAGGGATGCTTCCTGTCCGGCTTTTTTGAAGCCAGCTTGGTTCCGATTATGGTGATAACGGAAGAAAGAGCATCACTTAAGTTGTTCACCGCGTCCAGGGTGATGGCAATGGAATTTGAGATCAGACCGATGACAAATTTAAAAGCTGCCAGAAGCACATTCACTCCTATGCCTGCAAGGCTGGTTTTCACTATCTCTGAATTTCTGTTCATTTTCTTCCTTCCTTTAAAGCAATACAGCCTTTGCCTGAACCGCAAGGGCTGTATTTATGATCGTTACGGATCAAAAACTGTTGAAAAAACATATGCTTTATACTTTAAATCTGTTGATGGTCTTAAGCAGCGACTCGGCTCTGGCGTCTACCTCTGTGATCATCTGTTCGATGCCTGCGGTAGAAGCTGCCATGTCCTGGGTCTTCTCCGCGATCTCGCCTACACCCACGTTAGTCTCGTTGAGAGTGGAATTGATCTCGGTAATGGCCTGGGTGATAATGTCCACATTTGTCTTAAGCTCGCTGACGGCAGTGATGAACCCGTCCATGGTGCTGCCGAAGCTTCCCGCATCAGCCGCATATTGCTCACCTACTTTTGCAAATTCTCCAAATTCCTTCTTAACCAGTTCATTGATGAATTCGGAGGTGGTGTTCATGGTCTTAAGCATATCGTCAACTGCGGAGCGGATCTCGCCCACGATCTGAACAATGTCATTAACCGCAGATGTACTGTCCTGGGCAAGCTTTCCGATCTCGTCGGCAACCACCGCGAAGCCCCGACCCTGCTCGCCGGCTCTGGCGGCCTCAATGGAAGCGTTCAGAGAAAGAAGTCTGGTCTGTCCCGCGATCTCGGATATGGTATCCGTAAGGGCTGTGATCTTGGCAACGGCTTCTGCTTTTTCGGTAGCCTGCTTTACACGATTCTCAACCTCTGCCAGCATGTCTTCAGCCTTCCTGGCTGCTTCTGCGCTCTGTTTTCCGAGACCTTCCGCACGTCTTATGATCTCATTGGAGGCCTCCTTGTTCTTTCTTGCCACTTCATCGAGCTCCACCGCTTCTTTATTAACATCGCTTACACGATCCTTGATCCTCTCGGTGGTTTCGGAGATGTTGTTCATTCCGGCACTGAGCTCTTCGGTAACTGCAGAGTTGTCAGCGGAAGCGTTTGCAATGCTCTGGGCACTTCCCTTAATGTCTCCGCTGTCCTTTTTAAGCGCCTGGCTCTCTTTCTTAAGATCCACTATGATCTCGTTCAGCTTTTCTCTTACTCCCAGCAATGAGCGGGCAATGTTGCCGCTTTCATCCGTTCTTTTACGCATATTGTTCAGGACTTCGTTGTCGGAGACATCCAGCTCCGCGATCCTGTTGGCAGCACCCACCGTAAAGCCGTAAGGTCTGGAAATGGCAATGCTCACAAGTATTCCCACAATGATAAGGAACGCGATACATCCGAGAGCAACAAATATAAGTGTTTTTGTAAGACCGCCGGTGATATCCGTAACATCTGTATAGTTACAGGTAACAACCACGATATCCTTGTTATTGGTAATATAATAACCTGCCAGCTTGTCGTCGCCCTTAAATTCATAGGTGATAACATCCGGTTCCGGAACTTTGCCTTTTTTTAGTTCTCCCACCAGCATCTTGACTGCTGCATTTTCTACCGGGTTCCCCACTTTATCATTTGTCCTGTGGTAAACCATAGTTCCGTCTTTGTCTACAACGTATACATAGCTGGATTCGAATCCGGAGATCTTTACTTCGGAAAGCATGTCAAACAGCTCCGTGTAGGTCATTACTCCCTTGTCGTCGATGGCCTTGCCGTAGGAAACCGCTACGTTGTACATATTGTTCTTGACTGCTGCCAACAGCTGTTTTTCCGACTGTGAGCCCGCAACGAACAACGACGCGCCGGTAATTATGACGCCTGATGCCACGATTGCCAGCAAAAACTTTTCACGTAAACCAAACCTTAATTTCATTCTTTCTCTCCTCCCAACATTTGGTTATTTATATTGTACCACAATTTAATAAGAAATGCTTATTATTTTTTACTTTTTAAAAAATAATAAGGCTCACCCTATGGGGATGAGCCTTATAAAGATATCTTCTGTTATAAATTATCAGATCTCCGAAACGACCTTCTTAAGAGCTGCAAGCGCTTCATCGGGAAGCTTGTCATAGCCTTCCTTCTTAACCGCGAAGTCTTCAACAGCCTTGATACGTGTGTTCATGGCATCTGTAAGAGCCTTCTTGTAGGAAGCATCATTGAGATCGGGTGTGAAATCACCGGTCTTTCCGGACCAGTCATTCATGATCTCGATATCACTGAAGTTGCCCCACTTCTCGAACTTAGCCTTTCCTTCAACGATGGTCTCAAGGATTCCGAGAGTATCTTCCTTCTTAACCTTCTTGCCCATGAAGTCGCCTGTGTTAACGATGTAGCAGTCAACGTTCTTCTCAGCAACCAGCTTGTGGAACTTCTCATAGTCGTTTACAAGAGGATAGGTTCTGAAGGGATTTGCATAAGGAACGATCCTGATGGCGTTCATATCTGTACCTGCAGCAACACGCTCTGCGGAAGAGGTCTTTGTGGCAAGTGTAGCACCCATAACTGCTGCAAGAGCTGCCCCCTTAAGCTTAACAACGGGCGGAATCGTAGGATCCTTCATGATCCAGAAGATAGCGTTAACGGGAGCATCGATCTTATCAACACGGTTAGGGCTCCAAAGCTTTGACTTGATGGCACGTCCGTTACCGTTTCTGATATCCTCGGTTACCAGCTGGATCTTGCCGTCGCAGTCCATGGTAGCGGAGCAGTTCTGAACGGTGATGAGGTACTCATTGTCAGGGCAGCCTGTAGGATAGTCTGCCGTCTTATCGAAATAAGTAGGCTCAAGAGCGATGGATGCGCAGGTATCGGAGTTGATGATGAAAGCGTCATCATGAAGGACCTTGATACCGCCGTCCTTGTCATACTTTCCGCCGTGCTTTGCATGTGTAAGTGTGGACTTACCGGATCCTGACAGACCGTAAACGGAAGCAACGAACTTCTTTCCGCCGGGAAGAGAGTATTCCTTCTGTCCGCCGTGGCAGGAAGCATATCCGTTTCTGTTTGCGATAGCCCAGGCAATGGTAAGAGTACCCTTCTTGTGCTCACCAAAGTACTTCATACCAAGGATCGCCGCACAGTTCTGGTTTGTATCGAAGTAGCAAAGTGTTCTGGGGTCGCTTAAGCAGCTGTAATCAACGTCGGGTGCTTCATGGGGCTCCCACTGGGGATCGGAAAAGATGTAGATATCGGGCTCTTTGCCGTCACCAACGGGCTTGGAGTTCTTGTACATCTTAACATAAGCATCGGACATATACTGGAAGTTGAGCATCCAGTTATAAAGAAGGTTCTCTTCTCCTTCGGGGATGAGAAGGTGAGCCTTCACCATGAATTCGGGATCAAGACCGATGAAGCATTCTGCATGATACATTGTCTTCCATCTTGTCTCATAAACTGCATCCATTACAACCTTATCGAGTTTAACATCGTCAACTCCGGGCTCTCCCTTGATCCTGCGAGCTACGGCATAACGGCCGGTTACTGCACCGTCGTTGAAAAGAAGAACCTTTGCGTCCTTCTCAAGACCAAATGTATCTCCGTCCTTTACAGGCATATCCGTAACGATGGTTCCGGGTGAATTCTTTGCGAGGTTATATGCCTCCTTAAGAGTATTTACCTTAACTACATTGTTTCCGTAGAAGGCAGCTTCAATGATAGATCTGGTCTTTGAAAAACCGACCTTACCCGCACCGATTTCCTCGGGTCTGTAATAAGCTTTTGTTGACATATGCATGTCCTCCTTAATTTAATTTGAGAGAAAACTTTTATGTATAGCATATATATATTTCGAATTGTTTACACAACTCGAATTTTTGCCAATATAATTATATGCTAATATAACGAGCTTGTCAATAAAAAAACAATTTAGAAACCGTGAATCCTTTGTCGATGATCTCAATCACGGGAATATAACATAAAAAATGTGCAGCACTTATACAGCGCTGCACATTTTTTTTCAGGCATTATGCCCTTTTACTGTTTCTTTTTTTGAAATAATATCCTGTTGCTCCCATTCCCATAAGAGCCATTCCGCATAACAGGAACCACATGTAACCGTCGCGGTCCTGACCTGTCTTGGGAGGCTTAACGCC
>JAFSWD010000118.1 GCA_017444675.1 Lachnospiraceae bacterium | reverse complement strand
AAGGGTCAAAAAGTGACACTCTAACCCCGTCCCCAAGGGCTCATTTTAGTTATTTTGCTTGACTTTTACTCTTATTAATAAGAGAATTAAAGGGTATCACAACTAAATTATCATGGGCTGCAGCTGGGACCCCGGCAGCTCTTACATAGAAGGGAGTTTTATGTATAACGTAAGAAATGTAGCAGAAGGCATATATTGGCTCGGCGCATCCGACAGACGGCTTGAGCTGTTTGAAAATGCCTATCCGGTACCAAATGGTATGTCCTACAACAACTATGTCATTATCGATGATAAAACCTGTCTTGTGGATGGGATTGATGATGCGGTTACAAGACAGTTCATGGAGAATCTGGATCATGTCCTTGCAGGCAGAACTCTTGACTACATGGTGGTCCATCACATGGAACCCGACCATTGCTCGGCAATACCGGAGTTATTGACTAAATATCCGGACATGAAGATCGTGGCTTCTCAAAAAGCCATACAGATGATCGACCAGTTTTATCATTTAAAGGTGGATGCGGTTGCGGTTAAGGAAAAGGACACTCTGGAACTGGGCAAGCACACTTTAAACTTCATAGCAGCGCCCATGGTTCACTGGCCAGAGGTAATGATGAGCTTTGACAGTTATACCGGAGCATTTTTCTCGGCAGATGCTTTTGGGGCTTTCGGCGCGATGAGCGGTAACATCTTTGCGGATGAAGTGGACTGGGAGAAAGACTGGGCAGATGAGGCAAGACGCTACTATGCGAACATAGTGGGAAAGTACGGTGCACAGACAACAGCTGTATTAAAGAAAGCTTCTGCGCTTGATATCAGGATGATACTTCCTCTTCACGGACATCTTTGGAGAAAGGACTTTAACCTTTTGCTGGACCGTTATAACAAGTGGGCTTCTTATACTCCGGAAAAGGATTCGGTAGTCATCTTTTACGGCTCGGTATACGGAAACACGGCAAATGCCGCTGATATCCTTGCAATGAAACTGGCAGAAAAAGGCCTTAAAGATGTTAGGGTTTATGATGTTTCCAAGACCACGGTTTCCGAACTGGTTTCAAGGGCATTTGAGTATTCTAAGATAGTATTCGCCAGCTCTACTTACAATGCTGAGATCTTCGATCACATGCATACCTTGCTTACAGATCTTGAAAATCATAATCTTTCAAACAGGACTGTGGGTATCATTGAAAACGGCAGCTGGGCACCTACAGCCGGAAAGAAGATCACGGAGATACTCGGCAATATGAAGAACATGACTGTATTGGAACCTTTGGTTTCCGTTAAATCTTCTTTGGACGGAACTTCCCTGGCCAAATTGGAAGAACTTGCGGACGCACTTACAGCGAAATAGAAGGTTTTTATACGCCGTATTGTATCCTTGACACCGTTTCTTTTAAATGTTAATGTAAATCATATCTGAAGACCAAAAGGTTAGTATCAGTATTAAGATGATCATAAGGAGGTTGTTTATGGAAAATAATCACAACGGTCTTGAAATTGCTTGCCTTGTACTGGGTATCATCTCCATTGTATGCTGGTTTTTCAACGTGGGAGCGATAATAGGTGTAGGCTGCGGTATAGGAGGATTGGTTTGTGCTTCCAAGGCTAAAAAGTGCGGCATCGATACAGGCCTGGTAACGGCCGGTTTTATCTGTTCCCTTATAGGCGTTATCGGAAGTGCCATCGTATTTGTATCCTGTGTGGCATGTGTAGGTTGCCTGGGACTTGCGGGTGCAGGAGCGGAAGCTGCAGGTGCAACGGATTATTTCAACAGGTTCTTTTAAACATTGGTAAAGATCAGAGCTCGACGCTTGGATTTCCGGGCGGTCGGGCTTTTTTTAAAACAGGAACGGAGTAACAATGGCATTGGAATTGATAAAAGGGAGATACTTCTCGGCTTACGGCCTTTTAGGAGGTCTGGGATTTGTGCTGGGCATAGTTTTTCTCGTCATTACATGTAAGATCAAAAAGGTCAGGTTCAGCGATGTTATCTATGTCTATGTCTGGGCGGGGATAGCTGCTATAGTTGGGGCAAAGGTGTTGTATCTGCTTCTTGATATAAAAAATATCATTGAAGCGTTCAGGATCGGCGGAGAGGTACTGATAAATTATCTTAAAGCTGTGTTCGGAGGAGGACTTGTCTTTTACGGGGGGCTGATCGGAGGCATATTTGGAGTGTGGGGTGCCGCAAAGTATTTCAGGTTGGAGCCACGGACTATGCTTTCAACGATCATTCCGACTCTGCCTCTGGCTCATGCCTTCGGGCGTCTTGGCTGCCACACTGTGGGGTGCTGTTACGGGGTAGAGGTTCATGGCCATTTTGGGAAGATGTACACAGATTCATTATTTGCACCGAACAATGTCCTGCTTTTCCCGGTACAGCTCACGGAAAGCCTGTGTGATCTCGTTATTTTCGTGATCCTTGCTGTCATGTTGTTCAGAACACCCATTGAGAAAATGAAGAATAGTAATATTCTCGAAATTTATCTGATCCTGTATCCGGTGGTGCGTTTCATCCTTGAATTTTTCAGGGGAGACAATGTGAGAGGGTATTTCCTGTTCTTTTCCACTTCTCAGTGGATCAGTATTCTGATACTTGTTTCAGCGGGTTTGTCCATTCTCTGCAGGGGAAGATCGGATCAGCATTTACTTAAATAAAAACACCTCATTGCTGTCAGGCAATGAGGTGTTCTTTTTATAATATGGTTATGAGATATTATTAACTACTTAGCGGAGGAGCCGCAAGCCGAGCTGTGGCAGGAACCGCTGCATCCCGAGCAGCAGGCACAACATCCGGTGCAACCGCCGCTTCCTTTTTTTCTGTTGGGAAGCAGTGCCTTGATGCTGGCTGCAACAAGTAATGCTACCAAGGTGAGTGCGATGGCACTTCCGATAATAGGTGACATAAAAACCTCCTTGCTTAATCTAAAGTCTTAAGCCAACTTTCCCTCCTTGGGCTGATAACCTTTGCGTACAAGCATGTAGATCAGACCTGCGAGAAGGAGAAGACCGAATATTGTTCCTACACCGAAGCCTACGCCTCCGAAGAGACCGATAACGTTGTAGGTGATCATTGAGAGTACATATGCCCATCCGGTCATGTATCCGATGGCTGTCCAGGTCCACTTGCCATTGTTCATCTCACGCTTGATGGCGCCGATGGCTGCAAAGCAAGGTGCACAGAGAAGGTTGAAGATCATGAAGGAGAGGCCTGCGAAAGGTGAGTAATCATTTGCTACACGATCCCAGATGCCTTCACCGTTTTCACCCAGTTCTTCGCCTGCGGCATCCTCATCGTAAGCATAGAGAACACCGAAGGTGCCGATTACTTCTTCCTTGGCTACAAGGCCTGTGATGGTAGCAACGGTAGCCTTCCAGTTACCGAAACCAAGGGGCTTGAATATTACCGAGAGTCCGTTACCCACGCTTGCAAGAAGAGATCCGTCCATGGGCTCGAGTTCATCAACTTCAACATCCATCTTGTCGGCAAGCTTTTCAGCATAAGCCTCAGTCATTACTGTTTCATCTTCGAAGAGCTTATCAACCATACCAAACTTTCCGTTTACGGAACCGAAGGATGACAGGAACCAGATGACTATAGAGGAGATAACGATAACGGAACCTGCTCTCTTAATGAAGGACCAGCCTCTTTCCCAGGTGGCACGAAGTACACCGCCGATCCTTGGAACATGGTAAGCCGGAAGTTCCATGACGAAAGGAGCGGGCTCGCCTGCGAAGGCCTTGAACTTCTTAAGGATGATACCGGAAAGGATTACCGAACCGATTCCGATGAGCCATGCAAGGGTAGCGATCCAGGGAGATTCTCCGAAGATCGCGCCTGCGATAAGTCCGATGATGGGAAGCTTAGCACCGCAGGGCATGAAGGTCGTTGTCATAACAGTCATCTTTCTGTCTCTGTCATTTTCGATGGTACGGGAAGCCATGATACCGGGAACTCCGCATCCTGTTGCAACAAGGCAGGGGATGAAGGACTTTCCCGAGAGACCGAACTGACGGAAGATACGGTCCATAACGAAGGCAACACGGGCCATATAACCGATATCTTCAAGTATTGCCAGGAAGAGGAAGAGGACCAGCATCTGAGGTACGAAACCGAGAACGGCGCCTACACCTGCAACGATACCATCCTGAATAAGACCGTAAACCCAGCCGTCTTCAGCAACGTTCAGGGCACCCAGAAGCTTATCGAATAAGCCGGGAACCCATTCGCCGAAAATAACATCATTTGCAAAATCCGTACCCTTGGTACCGATGGAAACAGCCCATCCGCCCATGGCGATCGCATATATGAGGAACATGATGCATACGAAGATGGGGAGTCCCAGGATCCTGTTGGTAACGATCTTATCGATCTTATCGGAAATCGTAAGGTTATCCTTTGAAGCGACCTTTGTTACTGCTTTCTTTGTGATACCGGAGATGAAATTATATCTTTCGTTGGCGATAATGCTTTCCGCATCGTCGTCGGCTTTCTTTTCAACTTCGGCGATAATGCTTTCAAAACTTGAAGAGGAAACCCTGATCTTCTCAAGGAATTTATCGTCACGTTCAAAAGCTTTTACTGCATACCATTTAAGGAGAGAGGAGTCTGCCTTTCCGGCAAGACCTTTTTCTATCCGGGAAAGAGCAGCCTGTGTATTTTCTGTATAGATCTGAGGAGCATTGGGCTGCTTCTTTTCTTTTGCGATCTTTACAGCAAGATTTATAACCTTGTCAATGTTCTCGTTCTTTGCGGCCGAGATCTCGACGACATCGCAGCCGATGGCTTTGGAGAGATCTGCAATGCTGATCTTGCTTCCTGCCTTCTTTACAAGGTCCATCATGTTGACTGCCACAACCATGGGGATACCAAGTTCAAGGAGCTGGGTTGTAAGATAGAGGTTACGCTCAATGTTTGTACCGTCTATGATATTGATGATGGCCTCGGGCTTTTCATCAATAAGGTAATTTGCGGAAACAACTTCCTCCAGCGAATAGGGTGAAAGCGAATAGATTCCGGGAAGATCCTGGATCAATACATCATGATCGCCCTTATACTTACCTTCTTTCTTTTCGACCGTAACACCCGGCCAGTTTCCTACATACTGATTTGCACCGGTCAAAGCATTGAACAAGGTTGTTTTACCACTGTTCGGGTTTCCGGCAAGCGCTATTCTGATACTCATCTGAATTTCCCTCCGATCATTCTACTTCGATCATTTCTGCGTCAGCTTTGCGCAGAGACAATTCGTAGTTACGTATTTTTAACTCCATGGGATCTCCAAGGGGAGCCACCTTGCGAACATAGATATCCACACCTTTGGTGATACCCATGTCCATGATTCTGCGCTTTACAGGACCTTCGCCGTGCAGGCGGACAACCTTGGCAGTTTCACCCACACGTACGTCTCGCAGTGTTTTCATAATAGATTTCCTCCTTAAAATATTGTATAGCTGCATTTGACTTTGAACATCAATAAACCATGATCTTCGAAGCCATTTCTCTCGTCAGGGCAAGTCTGGAATCCTTGAGATTTATTATAAGATTACCGTCATGACTTTGTATGACAGAGAGCTTTGCTTGAGAAACGAAACCAAGATCGGCCAGATGAGCCTTGAGTTCAGGTGATCCGCCAACTTTGCAGACAGTTCCTTCCTGTCCTGCTTCCAATAAACTGAGTGGCATCATTCATCTTCCTTTCATTATTTAATCCCGACACTTACCGGGGCACAAAATTAGTTAGGGTTGACTAACTCCGCGAAGTATGTTAGCACGTGCTAACGGGAGTGTCAAGATAAATTTTACCTAAATAAGGAAAGAAAAAGGCACAAGTGCCTGAAACACTTGTGCCTTTTGGATTACAAAGATTAAATTTTTATGAATTATTCTCTTAAAACATGTTTCATGCCTTCCAAAGAGAATGGAGATTGCAGTAAGCATATACGGCAACTACCTCATCACCTTCAAGGATAGCAAAGGATGCTTTGGGAGCTTCTCCGGGCTTAAGAGCCTTTCTCTGGTTGCCTTTTTTTGTTTGAATGGCGATCCACTCAATGTAATGTTCGGGGAGCATGGGATGATCAACGGAACCTACCTTAACGGTTACGATATTATCCTTTACTTCATAAACGGGCACGTGCTTTTCTGCGGCACCGTCGGATACTCCTGCCTTGATCTCCTGCATTTCCTGGCCGCAGCAGATCAAAGGACTGCCTGTCTCTTTAACGATCGCAACGATCTGTCCGCAAACGGGACAACGATAGAATTTTAGCTCCATGTATTACCTCCTTGTTGGTTGCAGCCGTATCGGCTCCTAAAAGTTGTAAGCTGATTATATGGAAGAAAAGATTCGGTGTCAAGATGTGATGAGCGCTCGGAATAAGGCTTTAGAGTAATTTAATCATTGACAAGAAAGCTCAGGATGGAATATAGTGAAAAGAAACAGCTGAAATTATCTTTATCACTGTCGGAGATGTGCTCCCGCACAAGATCCGGCCGTATGAAAAGGGGTAAAAATGGATAATAAAGAAAAGGACAATATACTTGATCGCGTGGCAGCGAGCATGAATGACAATTATGACAGGAATGAGCTGCTGAATCCCTTCGGAAAGAACAATCTTCCCGACAGGGAGAAGATCATTAAGATCATAAAGGCCATCAGAAGACTCATGTTCCCGGGGTATTTCGGACAGAGTGAATTTGACAAGGTCTCCTCCAGATATTTTGCGGGCGAGATGGTGAGTTCCATTGTGGAGGAACTTAAAAACCAGGTGCTGGTGGCACTGAGATACGGTACAGAAGCTGAGCCCGCATGTGAGGCCCTTGTTGAGGAAGCGGAAGAGATATGTCTGGGTTTTGCCGAAAAGTTTCCCGAGATCCAGAGAGTTCTTCTTACGGACATACAGGCTGCCTACGACGGGGATCCCGCCTCCGGCAGTAAAGAAGCCATCATATTCTCTTATCCCGGCTTCAATGCCATTTTTATATACAGGATAGCCCATGAGCTGTACCTTAAAAACGTGCCCTTCATCCCCAGGATGATGACGGAATATGCCCATTCCAGAACGGGTATCGATATTAATCCCGGAGCCGTTATAGGCGAATATTTCTTCATCGATCACGGAACGGGCGTGGTTATCGGTGAGACTACAGAAATAGGAAATAATGTAAAGATCTACCAGGGCGTTACTCTGGGTGCTCTTTCCACCAGAAAGGGACAGCTTCTTGCAGGCAAAAAGCGTCATCCCACCATCAAAGACAATGTTACCATATATTCCAACGCTTCTATTCTTGGCGGAGAGACCGTGATCGGCGAGAATTGTACCATAGGCGGTAACGCTTTTATCACTGAGCCTGTGCCCGCCAATACTCAGGTCAGCATGAAAAATCCCGAGCTTACCTTCAGAGGGAGAGACGTAAAAGCATGACAGACATAAAGAAAAAAGTGGTCGTGGGCATGTCAGGAGGAGTAGATTCCTCTGTTTGCGCATGGCTGTTAAAGGGACAGGGCTACGATGTTATGGGAGCCACCATGGAGATATGGCAGCCCAATGCCGCATTTTCGGAAAACGAGGGCGGCTGCTGCGGTCTTTCTGCGGTGGACGACGCCAGAAGAGTTGCTGAATGCCTCGGAATACCTTATTATGTTATGAATTTCAGGGACATATTTAAGGAAAAGGTCATAGACAGGTTTACTTCCGCCTATCTTAACGGCATTACGCCCAACCCCTGCATTATCTGTAACAGATATGTGAAATGGGAGGCTTTTCTTAACAGATGTCTGGAGATCGGAGCCGATCACATTGCCACCGGTCACTATGCACGGGTGCTTAAACTGCCCAACGGAAGATATACGATCCAAAAGGCGGTAAGCAAAGAAAAGGATCAAAGTTACGTGCTTTATATGCTGACTCAGGAGGAACTGGCTCATACCCTGATGCCCGTGGGTCTGTATGAAAAGCCCGAGATCAGAAGAATGGCTGAAAAGGCAGGCTTTCCCGTGGCTCATAAGAAGGACAGCCAGGACATATGTTTTATCGACGACGGAGACTATGCGGGCTTTATAAAGGAAAAGACCGGAAGTCTGGGAACAGAAGGATATTTTAAGGATCTTAAGGGAAATATCCTGGGACCTCACGGAGGCACCGCCAGATATACCATAGGGCAGAGAAAAGGCCTGGATATAGCCTTGGGCCGCAGAGCCTATGTATGCAGTATAGATACGGAAACGGGAGACGTGATCCTCGGAGATAACGATGACCTTTTTACAACAGAAGTAGAAGTGACTGATCTCAGCTACATGGGTGAAGAACGCTTTGATGAGGATGTTTTTTATACCGGAAAGATAAGATATTCCCAGCAGAATGTACCCTGCCGGGTAAAATATGTTTCGGAAAAAGAGATTAAACTGATATTTGAAAGTCCCGTAAGGGCTGCTACGCCCGGACAGTCGGCGGTATTATATAAGGATGACTGGATCGTGGGCGGAGGAGTGATAAAGGCATAAAAGCTTGATATTTAAAGCTTTATGATGTAAAATTTATAGAACTCTAAGGATCTGCTTACATAAGAAGGGGGGGAAAAATGAGCGTGATTTCATTAATACTGGTAGGAGTTATAGGCATAATACTTTTGGCGGCCATAGCGATCGTTATCGTTACATTGGTTTCCAATAAGAAGGATGACTAGTACATCGGTTTTAAAATAACTGGACTAATGCGCAGAATGCTTGCTCGAATGCTCGTGCGTGAAAACGCAGGTGTAGCGGGCTACTCCGAGGCTTTCATGTACGGGCAGTCGGGTAAGCAGGCAAGCATTCGGTCCAGTTATTTAATAACCGATGTACTAGTACTAGCAGCCGGACCCGTAAAGAGATTTACGGGTT
>JAFSWD010000117.1 GCA_017444675.1 Lachnospiraceae bacterium | reverse complement strand
GACGTGAACTGCGGAAATTCCGTGGAACCCCGTGAGATGAAGGCTTCCCTTAAGAAGGTAAACGATGTTCTGGGCATAGAAGTTCCCACAGAGGATGTTAAACGCATACTTACAAACCTGAACTTTGCTCCGGTCATAAACGGAGATGAGCTTACCATACAGGTTCCCGCTTATCGTGAAGATATGGAGAGTTTCCCTGATATATCCGAGGAACTTATCCGTATGTACGGTTACGATCATGTGGTTCCCACCTTCCTTGCGGAGGCTACCGTTACCAGCGGAGGCATGACCTTAAAGCAGAAGACGGAACTCAAGATCAAGAGGACCCTCTGCGCAATGGGAGCTTCCGAAGGTATCCATTATTCCTTCATTTCTCCTGCGGATCTTGACCTCATTGCTCTGCCCGAGGATGCGGAAGAAAGAAAGGCCATAAGGATCTTAAATCCTATAAACGAGGACCTTTCTGTTATGAGAACAACTCTTGTCCCTCAGATGATCCATGCTATGGGCAGAAATGAAAAGAGGGGCAGGCTTTACGGAAGGATATTTGAACTTGGAAACCGCTTCATTGCCAAGGAACTTCCTTTGAAGGATTATCCCGATGAAAGAGCCACTCTTTCCATCGGAGCTTTCGGAGACAGCGAATCCTTCTTCACCTTAAAGGCTATGGTTGAAGCTGTTGCAGATACATTGAACCTTACATTTACATATGAGGCTTCCGAGAAGCCGTATCTTCATCCCTACAGGACTGCAAAGATCCTTTGCAACGGTGAAGAGATCGGTTTCATGGGTCAGATAACCTATGAGATTCAGAAGGCCGAGGATATGAGAACACCCGGATTTGTGGCTCAGATCGATCTTAAGAGTGTCGAGAAATACTATGCGATCGAGCCCAAATTTGTTCCCCTTCCCAAGTTTGATATCGAGAAGCGTGATCTGGCTATCGTTATGGATAAGACAGTCACCTGCGGTCAGGCTGAAGAGGTTATAAAGAATGCCTGCCGTTTCGTTACCGATGTTCAGCTCTTCGATGTATTTGAAGGCGCACAGATCGGAAAGGATAAGAAGTCTCTTGCCTTCACGGTCACCTTCACTCCCGGAGATGAAGCCTTCGGAGCAGGTGCGGTTGACGGCTATGTATCAAAAATATTAAAGAATCTTAAGTTCCACTTAAATGCAGAGCTTCGTTCATAGGAGATACAGATGATAGTACACACTATGACGCTGAATGCGTTGCTCACGCATACTTACTTCATTTTTAACGAAGAGACGCTGGAAACCCTGATCGTGGATCCGGCCTGGGATACTAAGGCCATTTCGGATTATATCGACGAAAACGGTCTTAAGCCTGTGGCGGTACTTCTTACCCATGGGCATTTTGACCACATTTACGGCGTCCAGATGCTGAAAGACAGAGGAATTAAGGTCATAGCTCCCGAAAGGAAAGAGAACTTCTGGGAAATACAGAGATGAATCTTTCCAAAAGGTTTAAAAGACCGGTTTCCGTAGTACCCGACGAGACTGTGGTTGACGGTGATGTTCTGGAACTGGCGGGTTTTAACATCCGTGTGATCGAGACTCCCGGCCACACTTCAGGCTCCGTTTGTTATGAGTTTGAAAAAGAGAATGTTATATTTACGGGAGATACCCTGTTTAATGGGACCATCGGAAGAACGGATGTGCCCACGGGGGATTGGGAGACGGAGTGCATTTCCGTAAAAACCAGGCTTTTCTGCCTTCCGGAAGATATGATATGCTATCCCGGACACGGAACCACCACTACCATCGGCCGGGAAAAAATGTATAATACTGCGGTTGAATAGCTTTAAAAGAGAGGATATACATGGGTATAATCCTCTCTTTCTTTGTTGATTTAAGGCTGTTTAAGGTATATAATGGGGAAAAGAAGGGAGAAGATCACTATGATAAATGAGATCAGAAAGACAATAGATGATGCAGTCAATAAGATCAAAAAGGATGTTGTTCCTACCATAAAGAATGATTATTATCCCAAGTTTAAAGACGGGCTGGATAAGGCCTACGATAAGACCATGGAGACGGTTGACGGACTTATGGGAAGTGCTGCGAGAAACAGCAGCTTCAGTGCTTCCGATCTTTCCAGAGACGAATTCATGCTTAAGGGTCGGTTTGCAAATAACGGATATGATTGGTGGTGGCACAGCTTTACCGGACATGATAAGGAAACCGGTGAAGAAAAATCCTTCTTTGTTGAGTATTTTACGGTAAATCCCGCATTGGCTGAGGATGAGCCTGTTCTGGGACAGGATCCCGATAATCTGGAGATGGGAAAGAAACCTTCTTATGTCATGGTTAAGTGCGGTGCCTGGGGACCGGGGGCAAAGCAGCTTCACAGGTATTTTCCCTGGAAGGATGTTAAGATCACTCCCAATGCTCCTTTTTCTCTGGAAGTTGAGGATTGCTATTGTTCGGAAGGCAGGATAGCAGGCAGCGTAGAGATAGAAGAAGAGGAGAATAAGCTTCATCCCGAGTGGATGTGCGATGCGGGCAAGATGAAATGGAATCTTTCCGTGGATAAGAAGATAGCCTTTAACGTGGGCTACGGTGCATCTAAGCCGGTACGTATGTCCGAGGCATTTGAGATGTTCTGGCATGCAGAGGGCATGAAAACAGAGTATACGGGCATGGTGGAATACGATGGAAGAGAGTATGTGGTAAGAGCAGAGGATTCCTTCGGTTATGCCGATAAGAACTGGGGCTCTGATTTTACATCACCCTGGATCTGGCTTTCATCCAATAACCTTACATCCAAGAAGACAGGAAAACAGCTTAGGAATTCCGTATTTGATATAGGCGGAGGAAGTCCCGGTATTGCGGGCTTCGAATTCCCGAACAAACTTTTGGGTGCTTTCTTCTATGAAGGAACAGAGATCGAGTTCAACTTTACTAAGGTCTGGACGGAACCCAAGGCACGTTTCGATTGCAAGGAAACTGATACTGACATCATCTGGCATATAGAGCTACAAAACGCAGCTTATGTCATGCTGGTAAATGCCAAGTGCAAAAAAGAGGATATGCTCCTTATAAATTATGAATCCCCCGACGGACTTAAACTCCATGACCGTCTTTGGAACGGCGGCAACGGAGAGGGTATCATCAAACTCTACAGCAAGAACGGTGATACAAAGGAACTTATCGATGAGATATATGCCCGGAATATGGGCTGCGAATGGGGCGAAT
>JAFSWD010000116.1 GCA_017444675.1 Lachnospiraceae bacterium | reverse complement strand
TTAAGGAGGGAGGAAATGCAAGCGTCAGCTATTTTGTCGGAATGGAAGCCATGGTATTAAGAGTTGTACAGTCCCTTAAGGACAGAAATTGCAACGTAACCATGAGAAATGCTCCTCTCAGGTTAAGGTATACCGAGTGCGGTGCCGTAACCACTACAAACGTTAATACTCAGTTTATCTTTGATCACAAGGACGATATGGCTCTGTGGTTTGACCGGGCCTATGTGGCAAGGGAAGTCGAATGCTACAAAGCATCATTTGAAAAGCACAGAGAAAAGACGGAGCTTTATAACGGCCCCATAAACATTGACGGCTTCGGACTTCCGGATTTTGATCCCGTTTACAAGAGCGAGGCCTATAACTACACTCCGGCCCAGAATAAGCTTATGGTGGAGTTCAGGGGTAAGATCGCAGGCATACATTACAGCTACATTAAGAGCGATGAGACCTCCTTTGCCGTTATTGCCTATCCCTTCCCCGGCATAGGAAAGGACTTTGAGAGCATATTCAATGATACCGTTAAGGTTAATAACCTGGATAACGGTCTCTATCAGAAGATACAGCAGAACATCATCGATGAACTTGATAAGGGCTTCGCTGTCCATGTGACCGGAAGAAACGGCAACGAGACGGATGTTACCGTGGCACTTACCGAGATCACCGATCCGGAAAAGCAGACGGTGTTTGAAAACTGTACAGCGGATGTGAACATTCCTTTGGGAGAGGTGTTCACTTCACCCAGGTTAAAGGGGACCAATGGTCTGCTGCATGTTAAAAAGGTGTTTTTAAACGGCCTGGAATACAGGAATCTGAAAGTGCGCTTTAAGGATGGAGTGACCACCGAGGTTACCTGCGAGAATTTTGAAGAGGAATCGGAGAATAAGAAGTTTATTTCCGAAAACCTTCTCTTCAAACATGATTTCCTTCCTCTGGGTGAATTTGCCATTGGTACCAATACCACAGCCTTTGTGATGGGAGAGAAGTATGGCATACAGAAGAAACTACCCATATTGATCGCAGAAAAGACAGGACCTCACTTTGCAATAGGTGATACCTGTTACAGCCATGCGGAGGATCACAAGGTCTATAATCCCAACGGCAAGGAGATAATCTCCAGAACCAATGATTTTGCCGAGCTTAGAAACACCGAGCCGGAAAAAGCTTATTTTAACTGTCATACGGATATCACAATACCCAATGACGAATTGGGCGATATCATATCTTTGCGCAACGACGGCAAGGATTTTGAGATAATTAAGAATGGAAGATTCGTTGTAAAGGGAACAGAGATTCTAAACGACGTTCTTGACAAAAAAGGGAGGTAACATGGCAAAAGTAGGAATAGTTATGGGAAGCGATTCGGATTTTCCCATCATGAAAAAAGCTGCCGAGATACTGGAAAAGTTTGGCATCGATTACGAAATGACGGTCATATCCGCACATCGTATGCCTGATGTGTTCTTTGATTATGCGGCAAGCGCAAAAGAAAAGGGCTTCAAGGTGATCATCGCGGGAGCGGGAGGCGCAGCTCATCTTCCGGGCATGTGCGCTGCGATCTTCCCTCTGCCCGTTATAGGAGTTCCGATCAAATCGGCGGCGCTTTCGGGGATGGATTCACTGTACTCCATCGTGCAGATGCCTTCGGGGATACCCGTTGCCACAGTAGCTATCGACGGTGCGGCAAACGCGGGCATATTGGCTGCCAAGATATTGGCAACAAATGACGATGAGCTTCTTGAAAAGATAGAAGCGTATAAAGAAGAATTAAAAGCTTCCGTAATGGTTAAAAAAGCCAAAATGGAAGATATGGGTATTAAATACGAGAAATAATTTAAAGGAAGAAAAAAAGAAATGAATGCGAATTTAAAAGGCGGTTTAAAGGTTCTGGGAATACTTGCATTTGCGGCTTTCCTGATGTTTATGGCAGTAGTGGGCTTTGGAGAAGGCAAGATGTTTTCAGCGTCGGCCATCAAAAAAGGTCTTGATCTTGCCGGTGGTGTAAGTATCACCTATGAGGCAACAGCGGATGATGTTTCCGAGGAAGAGATGGGAGATGCGATCTACAAGCTGCAGCTCCGTGCGGATGTATATTCTACGGAAGCGAGTGTTTATCAGGAAGGTACAAAGAGGATCACGGTTGAGATCCCCGGAGTAAACGATGCAGAGACCATACTTACCGATCTGGGAAATCCCGGAGCACTTTATTTTGTATATGGTACCGGAAACTTAAGGTATGATTCGGCCAATGATAAATATTATCTCACCAAGACCATTGACGAGCTTAAAGCTGCCGATCAGATCGTTTTAAACGGTAATGATATATCGGATGCCAAGGCAGGATCACAGGAAGCTCAGAGTTATGTGGGCGGAAGGGAATATGTGGTTCAGTTGTTCCTTAACGATGAAGGTTCCAAAAAATTTGCCGAAGCTACAGAAAAGAGCATAGGTCAGAAGATAGCTATTGTTTATGATAACGATGTTATTTCAGCACCCACGGTAAATACTGCTATTCCGGGCGGCTCTGCCATCATCAGCGGTATGGCAGATTTTGAAGAGGCGGATATCCTTGCTTCCACCATCCGTATCGGTGCACTTCCCATTGAGCTTAAGGAAGTACGTTCCAACGTTGTAGGCGCTCAGCTCGGTCAGGATGCCATCAGAACCTCACTTATTGCAGGAGCCGTAGGTTTCCTGTGTCTGGTCCTTTTCATGATCGTTTATTACAGAGTTCCCGGAATTGCCGCATCCCTTGCTCTTGTTGTATATGTGGGACTTATGGTGTTCTTCCTCAATGCATTTAATGCCACCCTTACCCTTTTGGGTATTGCCGGTATCATATTGTCAATAGGTATGGCTGTGGATGCCAATGTCATTATATTCCAGCGTATAAGAGAAGAACTTGCAAGAGGACTTACTGTAAGAAGTGCGATCAAGAACGGCTTTAAGAAGGCCTTCAGTGCCATCTTTGACGGTAACGTAACAACCCTTATTGCGGCTTTTGTGCTTTTTGTTATGGCTTCCGGTGGTGTTAAGGGCTTCTCTACAACCCTTGCCATTGGTATCGTTCTTTCCATGTTTACTGCTCTTGCGGTAACCAGACTCACACTTACCGCTTTATATGAAGTTGGTTTCAGTAATGAAAAATTCTATGGTATTGCAAAGCAGAGAAAGACCATTAATTTTGTGAAGAACAGCCCCAAGTTTTTCGCTGTTTCCTGTGTTTTGATCCTTGTGGGCATTGTTTCGATGATAGTATTCGGTGTTAAGGATAAGAAGCCCTTAAACTATGGCCTTGACTTCTCCGGCGGTACATCACTTTCCGTTACCTTGCCCGATAAATACAGTGAAAGCATGAACCTTGAGCTGGAAAAACTGGTTTCCGATACTATTTCCAAGACCTCACAGATCACCAAGGTTTCCGGAGAGAATACCTATATCATTAAGACCATGGAGATCGATAAGGATCAGAGAGCTCAGGTGGTAAATGCACTTGTTGAAAAATACAATGTGGATGAGTCACTTATTGAAACAGAGAATATTTCCGGAAATGTAAGTGCGGAGATGAGAAGACATGCCATCATCGCAGTAATTGTAGCGGTAATCTGCATGCTCATATACATCTGGTTCCGTTTCAAGAACTTCAACTTTGCGGCATCTGCTGTTATTGCACTTGTTCATGATGTACTCGTTGTCCTCATGCTCTATGCGGTATCAAGGATCTCCGTAGGTAACGGTTTTATTGCATGTATGCTTACTATAGTAGGTTATTCCATAAATGCCACTATTGTTATCTTTGACCGTATCCGTGAGAACATGGCTGAAAAGAACAAGAAGACATCTGTTACAGAGATCGTTGATATGTCGATCACACAGACACTTTCCAGAAGTATCAACACATCCCTTACCACATTCCTGATGGTATTTGCCCTTGTTATCTTTGGTGTTGATTCATTAAAGGTATTTGCATTCCCGCTCATGTTCGGTATCATCGCAGGTGCTTATTCATCAGTATGCATCACAGGACCTCTTTGGCACTTCATGGAAACTCACTTGAAAAAGAAAGATGAAGAATAGTTTTTGATGTCGGATTTTAGAGAACTGGAAAAAGAGAATAAAGAGAATATCAAAGGAAAGGGCAGAGGACGTTTAGTCCTCGGCCTTCTCCTTATTGTCGTTGCTGTGGTTCTGGTTTCCTACAGGAGTGGCTTTTTTGATTCTGTATTTGACGGTAGGAAGACGAATGAGGAGTATCTTGCCGAAGAGATCAATGAAAAGATGAAGGGTTTCGATAAGTTTTGGATCGAAGAAGTTTCATTGATGAGTGAGGGAAAAGGTACAGCTGTGGGAAAAGTGCAGCTTAGGACCAATAACCTTTTGAATCTTCTTCTCGGTAATACAGAGTTTGATCTTCATTACACCGAGAATGGATATGCCATTACAGAGGTCAATACGAACATAGAACTGGCCTCCGTTGAATTTGACTATTCAAGCCTTAAAAAGCTGGCTGCCTCTGAGGTTTTGAAATCCTCGGCCTTTAAAAAACTCTTGGAAAAATACAGGCTTATCTATTACGAGGAGTTGTTTAAAGACCGCATATCTTCCCGCAATGATAATTACATCAATAACCTGGACGGCGTGATCCTGGTAGAGACGGAAATGAAGTTTGAACTCTCGGCTGAGGATTACGATAGAGCTATGGAAGCCTGTCTTTATGCGGCGCGTAAGGATAAAACCCTTAAAAAGGCATATAAAGCCCTTGCTGAAGAGGGAGAGACCTACGATGAGTTTCTCGATAAGTTGGAAGAGAGCATTGGGAAACAGAGAGAAAAGGCTTTTGGAGGAGAAAAAATCTCCGGTGCGTTTTATATTAACGTGAGCGAAGGCCTTACCATGGCGGATATCACCACTGAGGCTTTAAATGCCGGGAATGAGCCTATAACCAGGCATATTAAGGCGGGCTATACCTATCTTAACCGGGAGGTGGGATTTGTTCTGGACTATGATGACGGAACAAGCACTTTAAATGTCCTCGGCAGCGGTATCTATAATGAAAAAAACACTTCCTTTAACACTACCGGAACTCTTAAGGCCCGGGGGCCGAAGATAAAAGAAGTGAACGGTTACGATCTGGAATTTGTGACCAGGAGCCTGCAGTTTTTCAGAGCCGGCGAAATGTATGCATCCGGTACCGTATTACTTGAATATAAGAATTCGGAAAAAGAAAGCACGATCATTGAGTTTGAAAGTAAAAACGGCAGCCAGACAATAGATACAACAACTGTCGGAAAAAACGGAAGTCGTAATGAAACAACCGTTTACATAACAAGATAAATATTGACAATTACAAGACCCTGCTGTATAATTCGCTTGCTTTTCGGTTTTGTATCGAGGTGTGGCTCAGCTTGGTGGAGCGCCTGCTTTGGGAGCAGGAGGTCGCAGGTTCAAATCCTGTCACCTCGAGGAGATTTGATCACAAGAAGTTGTGGTTGATTTCGGAAATTTTATGAAAAATGATGTTGACAAAACGTCTAACCTGTGGTAAATTATCGCATGTCGCTTGAGCGACTAAATACTTCTTAAAGAACGATGAAGTTATAAAAATCATTATGCAGGTGTGGTTCAATGGTAGAACACCAGCCTTCCAAGCTGGATACGTGGGTTCGATTCCCATCACCTGCTTTTACTTGGACTTTTTGCCTAAGTTATGTGTCAGTAGCTCAGTTGGATAGAGCAACGGCCTTCTAAGCCGTGGGTCGGGGGTTCGAATCCCTTCTGGCACATGAGCGGTCTGCGTATCGTAGACTGCATTCTTTTTTAGGAAGAATATTGTATGGTGGATAT
>JAFSWD010000115.1 GCA_017444675.1 Lachnospiraceae bacterium | reverse complement strand
GGGTTATGGGTTCAAAAAAATGAACCCCTACCCCCGTCCCCAAAGGCTCAAAATCTGCTTATTGAACGCATTAACGCGGTGAAGATTTACAACATTTAGGCGTAAAAGACTTGACAAAACACGCTGACTCTGCTACATTCTTATGTATGTTTTCGGGAGGTCGCAGATGAGCGATATTTATTCAAAAAAGAATATCATTTCAAGTAGTTGCAGACCTCAGCTTTGCAATTGGTTTTATTATGCAGTACGCTTTTTTTCGTACTGCATTTTTTATTATTACTTTATGCAGTTTACAAACAAATATGAAGGGCGGACCGTCGCGTAAAAATTCAAATGAGATCAGATCGGTTCCCCTTGTGTGTTAAAGGGGAACAATTTTTATGTAAGATACGTAAAAACCTTCAAGGTAAACGAGCGTATAACAGTATTGAAAGGACGACGTAATGGAAGATTTAAAGAAAACCAGAGAAGAGATCGAAAAGATCGACAAAGAGATGAGACAGCTGTTCGAAAAAAGAATGACTGCAGTTGAGAAGGTTGCGGATTACAAAAAGGAGTACGGCCTTCCCATCAAGGACGAGGAAAGAGAAGAGTTTCTTATCAGAAAGAATAGTGAACTTCTGGACAAGAAAGAGATCGGCGATTATTATGTGCTCTTCCAGAAGAGGATCATGGAGTTGTCCTGCGATTATCAAAAGAAAAGAAACAGCGGAATGAAGGTGGCGTATTGCGGAGTCGAGGGCGCCTTTGCCTGGATAGCGGCCACCAGGATGTTCCCCAATGCGGAACTTATTTCCTGTGACAGTTTCGAAGAAGCCTATGGAAAGGTGGAAAAAGGAGATGCGGACAGCGCAGTGCTCCCCATCGAGAACAGCTATGCAGGAGAGGTGGTCAATGTAATGGACCTTATGTTCTCCGGAAACCTTTATGTAAACAGCGTTATCGACGTGGACATCGTTCACAATCTTATTGGTGTGGAGGGTGCTTCCATTGACGGCATCAAAAAGGTGGTAAGCCACACTCAGGCCCTTTCCCAGTGCGATGCTTTTATCAAGTCCCACGGTTACGAGCCTGTGGCTTACAATAATACAGCTATGGCGGCTGAATATGTCAAGAAGCTTAACGACCCCACAGTGGCAGCCATTGCATCGGCAGAGACTGCAGAGATCCACGGTTTGAACATCCTGGCTTCCGGTATCAATGCCAGCAGGAGCAACACCACCCGTTTTGCGGCATTTTCCAGAGGAAGAAACATCCCCGGCGGTAATGTGAAGACCAGGGCGGATCACTTCATTCTTGTTTTCACGGTTAAGAATGAAGCAGGTGCGCTTGCTCAGACACTTAACATCATCGGTGCTCATAACTTCAACATGAGGTCCTTAAGAAGCAGACCCATGAAGGGGCTTATGTGGAACTATTACTTCTACATCGAAGCTGACGGCAATATAAACACCAGAGACGGTAAGGATATGCTGAACGAGCTGGGTGCGCTGTGCGCAAACCTGAAACTGGTGGGAACCTACTAAAAAATGAACCCCTAACCCCGTCCCCAAAGGGTCATTAAAATGAACCCCTAACCCCGTCCCCGGGGTTCAAAAAGGAAAAAACATGAAGATAAACATTTCATCCAGAGATTTAAGCTATGATATAGTATATGAAAAGGGCGCCATCGGGCATCTGCAGGATTACCTGAATACGGACAGGAAGGCCCTGATACTCACGGACAGCGGAGTCCCCAAGGCATATGCAGAATCGGCCGCTTCCTGCTTCAAAGAGGCGAAGATCGTTACCGTGCCTCAGGGAGAGCAGAGCAAATGTATAGACAATTACCTTATGATCTTAAGGGAGATGCTGGCCGCCAACTTTACCAGAAGCGATTGTGTGGTGGCTGTGGGAGGCGGTGTCTGCGGAGATCTGGCAGCCTTTGCCGCATCCTGCTACATGAGAGGCGTGGCTTTCTATCATATTCCCACCACTGTCCTTGCCATGGTGGATTCTTCCATCGGAGGAAAAACCGCGGTGGACTTTGAGGGAGTAAAGAATGTGGTGGGCAGTTTTTATCAGCCTTCTGCCGTTATAATCGATACGGAGGTACTTAAGACACTGGAGGACAGGCAGGTGAACGCCGGTCTTGCCGAAGCCATAAAGATGGCGGCCACAAGTGATGCGGGGCTTTTTAAGTACATAGAGGACTGCGACGACTATATGGCGGACCTTGAGGAGATCATTAAAAGAGCCAATGTCATTAAAAAGGCAGTGGTGGAGGAGGATCCTCAGGAGAAGGGCTTAAGAAAGGTACTGAACTTCGGGCACACTGTGGGCCATGCCATTGAAAGCGCAGCGGAGGGAAGGCTTCTTCACGGAGAATGTGTGGCCATCGGAATGATGCTCATGGCTTCCGAGGAGATCAAACCAAAACTTGAAAAGGTATTAAAGAAGTATCATCTTCCCACCGAATGCGAATTTGATACGGAAGAATTGACGGATATAATGAAGCATGACAAGAAAGCGAATTCCGCGGGTGTAAGCACGGTATGGGTCAACACCATCGGATCCTTCGAATTTAAGAACATGACCTGGGAAGAGCTTTCAAAGATAAACAAGATAAGAGGTTGAACATGAAAAATACCTTCGGATCCAATGTTACGGTCACAATATTCGGAGAAAGCCACGGACCGGCCATAGGCTGTGTCATTGATGGACTGACTCCCGGACTTCAGGTGGATGAAGAGTTCATAAGGCATATGCTTTCGCGACGGAGACCCTCGTCTCCCGTGGACACGCCGAGAAGAGAGCCTGATAATTACAGCATCTTAAGCGGTGTGTTTAACGGAAAGACAACGGGAACTCCCATCTGTATCATGATACCCAATGAGAATACCAGGAGCGGGGACTATCTGTTCGGACCTGCCAGACCTTCCCATGCGGATTACACAGCTCATATAAAGTACAATGGTTTTGAGGATTACCGCGGAGGCGGTCATTTTTCCGGAAGGATCACGGCTGCACTGGTGGCTGCGGGAGGCATCATAACGCCTGCTCTGAACAGACTGGGCATTTACATCGGAACCCACATTTTTTCCTGCGGCGGTGTACAGGATGCGAGTCTGGGAGATAAAGAAAAAGAGATCGAGGAAAATATAAAGCTCCTTAACAATAAAGTGTTTCCGGTGCTTTCCGACGAAGCGGGTGAGAAAATGACCGCGGCAATATCGGAAGCGGCAAAGGCGCATGACAGCCTGGGAGGTATAGTAAAGACAGCGATCACAGGACTGCCTGCGGGAGTGGGAGAACCCTGGTTTGACAGCCTTGAGAGCCTCCTTTCCCATGCGCTCTATTCCATAGGAGCCGTCAAGGGAGTGGAATTCGGAAAAGGCTTTGAGGCTGTCTCCATGCGGGGAAGCGAGTTTAATGACGCATTCAAAAAGGATGGAGACAGAGTGGTGACGGTTACCAACAATAACGGCGGCATCAATGGCGGTATCAGTAACGGAATGCCCGTTATGTTCAATGTATCGGTAAAGCCCACGCCTTCCGTTTCAAGACCTCAAAAGACGGTGAATTTTCTTACGGGTGAGGAAGAAGAACTGGTGATACAGGGAAGACACGATCCGGCAATAGTCAGAAGGATCTGCCCGGTCATCGACAGTATCACTGCAATAGTGATCGCCGACGCTCTTGTTACGGGCTTTGGACCACAGGTGCTGGTGAAAGGAAAAGCTTTATGGAATACGGACTTATAGGAGAGAAGCTTGGGCATAGTTTTTCTAAGCAGATCCACGGTTCAATAGATG
>JAFSWD010000114.1 GCA_017444675.1 Lachnospiraceae bacterium | reverse complement strand
TTTTTACAAAAACGCCACTCTTCTCCTGTCATATCTTTTCTCCGTTGACAGCCTTAATGTTTTTCTCCACCTGAACTCTGGGCAGCATTACCATATGCCCGCAGCCGGTGCATTTAAGCCTGAAATCGGCTCCCACACGCAAAACCTCCCACTCCTTGCTTCCGCAGGGGTGGGGTTTTTTAAGTGTTAATTTGTCGTTTAGCTTTATATTCATCGACTGTCCGCCCTTTAAGGGCCTCTTATATCTACTTTAAGCTTACTTTCTTTAATTTCCAGAGTTCGGTAGCATACTCTTCAATGGTCCTGTCGGAAGAGAACTTACCGGACTTGGCGATATTCACAAGAGTCGCCTTTGTCCATGCTTTACGATCCTTGTAAAATTCATCCACGCGCTTTTGCGCATCGGCATAGGCAGCAAAATCCTTTAAGATAAAGTACTCGTCCCTGTTTAAGAGCATGTCGTAAAGTTCGCGGAAAATATTATTGTCTTCCTCCGTGTAGGTTCCGTCCACCAGCTGATCCACAACTCTGTGTACCCTGGGATCGTTGTCGTAGATCTCTCTGGGATTGTAACCGCCGTTACGCTCAAAATTAATGACTTCATCTGCTGAAAGTCCGAAGATCACAGCGTTTTCATTGCCCACTTCTTCTACGATCTCAACGTTTGCACCGTCCATCGTTCCGAGAGTGATGGCTCCGTTCAGCATGAACTTCATGTTACCGGTTCCGGAAGCTTCCTTGGAGGCTGTGGAAATCTGCTCGGATACATCACTTGCGGCAAAGATCATCTCAGCATTCGATACCCTGTAATTCTCAATAAATACCACCTTCAGCAATCCGTTTATGGAAGGATCGTTGTTGACGATATTGCCCACGTTGTTTATGAGCTTGATTATAGCCTTTGCTCTTCTGTAGCCTGCGGAAGCCTTGGCACCGAAGATGAAGGTCCTGGGCTGCATGTCAAGGAGATTACCGCTCTTTATCTCATTATAAAGATACATTACATGAAGGATGTTAAGGAGCTGTCTCTTGTATTCATGAAGACGCTTTACCTGAACATCAAAAATGGATTCGGTATCTACAGTTATACCGTTATGCTCTTTGATATATTTTGCAAGTCTTGCCTTGTTCTTTTGTTTTACTTCGGAGAGAGCTATAAGGTCCTCGTCGCTGTCAATATACTTAAGCAGCTTTTCCATTTCGGAAAGGTCCGTGATCCATCCCTCTCCGATCTTTTCCGTTACCCACCGGGCGAGCAGAGGATTTCCGTGAAGAAGGAATCTTCTCTGGGTGATACCGTTGGTCTTGTTATTGAACTTCTCGGGCCAAAGCTCATAGAAATCCTTTAACTGCACATTCTTTAAGATCTCTGTGTGAAGTCTTGCAACTCCGTTTACGGAATAGCCTGCAACTATTGCCAGATTAGCCATACGAACCTGTCCGTCGTAAAGAATGGCCATGTTCTTAATCTTATCCGGATTTGAAGGATACTTGGCATTAAGCAGGCATATAAACCGTCGATTGATCTCTTCTATTATCTGATATACTCTGGGGAGAAGCTTTGAAAACAGGTCGATGGGCCATTTTTCCAATGCTTCGCTCATTATTGTATGGTTGGTGTAGGCACAGCTCTTTGTCACCACTTCCCATGCCTCGTCCCAGGTAAGATAGTAATCGTCAAGCAGGATCCTCATAAGTTCCGCAATGGTAACGGTGGGGTGAGTATCGTTTAACTGGAAGCAGACCTTCTCGTAAAGCTTTCTCACGTCCTTATGATTTTCCATGTACTTCTTTACAGCACGCTGGACGGAAGCGGAAACAAAGAAGTACTGCTGTTTAAGTCTCAGCTCTTTTCCCGCATAGTGGTTATCATTGGGGTAAAGCACTTCTGTAATTGTCCTTGCAAGATTTTCCTGCTCCACCGCACGCTGATAATCACCCTTGTCAAAGGAATCCAGGTTAAAGTCATTGATGGCTTCCGCATCCCAGATCCTTAAGGTGTTTACGATACCGTTATCATAGCCCACGATGGGGATATCATAGGGTACGGCACGAACGGAGAGACAGTTTTCCTGAACGAAATGGTCTCTTCCGTCATCACCGGGTATCATCTTTACATAACCGCCGAATTTGATCTCTTCGGTGTATTCTGCTCTCTTTATTTCAAAGGGGTAGCCATCCTTAAGCCAGTTGTCCGGCTTTTCCACCTGATAACCGTTTTCGATGGCCTGTTTAAACATTCCGTATTTATAACGTATACCGCAGCCGTAAGCAGGATATCCGAGAGTGGAAAGTGAATCCAGGAAGCAGGCAGCCAATCTTCCGAGACCGCCGTTTCCGAGAGCCGGATCCGGCTCTTCTTCTTCGATGTTCTCCAAAGAAAAGCCAAGTTCGTCCAGTGCTTCCTTTACCACAGGAAGTGCCTTCATATTGATTATGTTATTTCCCAAAGCCCTGCCCATAAGGAATTCCATGGAAAGATAATATACCGTTTTGGCATCCTCTTCCTCATAGGTCTTGTGGGTATTCATCCACATATCAATTATATAATCCTTGAGTGCATATGATACAGCCTGGTACATCTGCTGAGGAGTAGCCTCTTCGATGTCCTTTCTGTAAAGCATCCTCATGTTGTATGCTATGGATTTCTGAAGTTCTTCCTTAATAATTTCCATTCTCACACTCTTTCTACGCCAAGCGTTACATTTTCACCGTTTAAGTTCCAATCCTTACCTGCGTTGTTCATCTTTCCGAAGAGGATCTCGTCCGCAAGAACGACTCTCTTGATCTCTGCTCCGTTCTTTTCAGCGATCTCTGCGATCCTGTCATTTCCGGAAACATAAACCCTGATCCTGTCCATAACCTCGAAATCCGAATCCTTACGCATGGTCTGGATCTTGGAAATGATCTCTCTTACAAAGCCTTCCTCGATGAGTTCGGGAGTAAGGTTGGTATCCATTACCACCGTAACATCCTTATCTGCCTGAGAAACATAACCGGGCATCTGAGCCATATCGATGAGAAGATCATCCTTGGAAAGTTCTTCATTTGCACCTTCCACGGTAACTGTGAGAACACCCTTTTCATTCAGCTCATCCATGGCAGCATTTCCGTCAAGTCCCGCCAGCACTTCCTTAAGCGCATTGAGTCTGGAACCGAAACGTCTTCCGAGAGTCTTAAGCTGAGGCTTAAAGGTGTAGGATGTGAAAGATCTTACGTCATCCGTAAAGATCACGCTCTTTACATTCAGCTCATCCTCGATGATCTCTCTGAAGAACTCGGGAAGTTCCTTTTCGGCTTTGACATACATCTTCGCCATGGGCTGACGCTGCTTGATGAGGGAAGCGTTTCTTACCGCACGTCCCAGAACAACGATATCAAGTACTTCATCCATGTGATTCTCAAGCTCGGTGTCGATCATACTCTCATCCACAACGGGATAATCACAGAGATGAATGGACTCGGGAGCATTCTTGTCTACGGAAACCACCAGGTTCTGATAAATGCTTTCGGTCATGAAGGGGATCATGGGAGCTGCTGCCTTGGAAATGGTCACAAGAGCTGTGCAGAGAGTCATGTAAGCATTGATCTTATCCTGCTCCATGCCCTTAGCCCAGAAACGTTCACGTCCGCGGCGAACATACCAGTTACTCATCTCATCCACAAATACTTCAAGAGCTGTAGCCGCTTCGGGGATAGCATACTTATCAAGGCAGTTGTCAACCTTCTTAACCGTTGAGTTGAGCTTTGAAAGAAGCCACTTATCCATTACGGGAAGCTTATCATACTCCAGCTTGTACTTGGTGGGATCGAAGTTATCTATATTTGCGTAAAGTACATAGAAAGCATAGGTGTTCCAAAGGGTAGACAGGAACTTTCTCTGTCCTTCCACAACGATCTTATCGGAGAATCTCTTGGGAAGCCAGGGAGCGGAAGCTGTGTAGAAGTACCATCTGATGGCATCCGCACCGAACTTTTCCAGAGCTTCGAAGGGATCTACCGCATTACCCTTGGATTTACTCATCTTCTGTCCGTTCTCATCCTGAACATGGCCCAGAACGATAACGTTTTCATAGGGAGCCTTGTTAAAGAGCAGAGTGGATTCTGCCATCAGAGAGTGGAACCAGCCTCTGGTCTGATCCACGGCCTCGGAGATAAACTGGGCCGGGAACTGCTGTTCAAAAAGGTCTTTATTTTCAAAAGGATAGTGATGCTGTGCAAAAGGCATTGCTCCGGAGTCGAACCAGCAGTCCAGTACTTCGGGCACACGATGCATGGGCTTACCGCACTTGGGGCACTTGATGGTGATCTCGTCGATGTAAGGACGATGAAGTTCAACGGTAAGAGCCTTCTCGTTGCCGCTCAGGTTCTTAAGTTCTTCTCTGCTTCCCACACATTCGAGATTGCCGCATTCGCATTCCCAGATATTTAAAGGAGTTCCCCAATAACGGTTACGGGAGATAGCCCAGTCCTGAATGTTCTCAAGCCAGTTACCGAAACGTCCCTTACCGATGGAATCCGGGATCCAGTTAACCGTATTGTTGTTTCTGATCAAGTCGTCGCGGACAGCGGTCTCTTTAATGTACCAGCTCTCACGGGCATAGTAGATCAGAGGAGTGTCGCATCTCCAGCAGTGAGGATACTCATGTTCAAACTTGGGAGCGTCGAAGAGAAGTCCCGCGGCCTCCAGATCCTTAAGTACCTCGGGATCCGCTTTCTTTACGAACAATCCTGCATATTTTGTCTCTGCGGTCATGCAGCCTTTTCCGTCAACCAGCTGTACAAAAGGAAGATCGTAGTTTCTTCCGACCTTGGCATCGTCTTCACCGAAAGCGGGAGCGATGTGTACCACGCCGGTACCATCGGTAAGAGTAACATAACCGTCACAGGTGATATAGAAAGCCTTCTTGTTCTGCTTCCTGCAAAGCTCCACGGCGCAGTCGAAGAGAGGCTCGTATTCCTTATATTCAAGATCCTTGCCCTTGTAGCTTTCAATGATCTCGTAAGCGGGCTTGTTGTTTTCCTTATCCGCAAATTTACCCAGAACGGTATCGCAAAGGGCCTCTGCCAGATAGTAGGTGTAGCCGTCTGCGCACTTAACCTTTACATAGGTCTCTACAGGATTTACGCAGAGAGCCACGTTGGAAGGAAGTGTCCAAGGTGTGGTGGTCCATACCAGAACATATGCCTCCTCGCCCTTTACTTTAAAGCGGGCGATGGCCGATCTTTCCTTTACGGTCTTATAACCCTGGGAAACTTCTGCCGATGAAAGAGGAGTTCCGCATCTGGGGCAATAAGGTACGATCTTGAAGCCCTTATAAAGAAGGCCCTTGTCCCAAAGTGTCTTTAAAGCCCACCATTCGGACTCGATAAAGTTATTGTCATAGGTAATGTAGGGATGCTCCATGTCAGCCCAGAAGCCTACCTTATCGGAGAAATCCTCCCACATTCCCTTATATTTCCATACGCTTTCTCTGCACTTTTCAATGAAAGGCTCCAGTCCGTATGCTTCGATCTGATCCTTTCCGTCGATCTTAAGCATCTTTTCCACTTCGATCTCAACCGGAAGTCCGTGGGTGTCCCAGCCTGCTTTTCTGGGCACGTTGTATCCCTTCATTGTGCGGTAGCGGGGGATCATGTCCTTTATGGTTCTTGTCTCCACATGGCCGATATGAGGCTTTCCGTTAGCGGTGGGCGGTCCATCGTAAAAAGTATAGGTAGGGCATTTCTTTCTTGAATCGATGCTCTTCTCAAAGATCTTGTTTTCGTTCCAGAACTTCAGGACTTCTTTTTCTCTTTCCACGAAGTTCATGTTTGTGTCAACTTTTTTGTACATAGCTTTTATACCTTTCTTCTTGCTTTTCTCTGTTCCAACACTTCGTTGATCTTTGCTTCGATCCTGCCTCTGACCATTTCCGCTATCTCGGGAGTCTTCATATCCTTATACTCCTCGTAGGGAATGGGATCGAGAAAATGGACCTGCGTAGTAATAAACCCAAAGGCAAAGCCTTCATAGGCTCTGTAGGAATCCACAAGTGCTATGGGCACTATGGGAGTCTTAGACTTAAGCGAAGCCTTAAAGCAGCCGGGTTTAAAATCCTGTAAGGAATTATGATTGTGATGATAACCGCCTTCCGGGAAGATCAGAAATTTTCTTCCCATCTCAGCTTCTTCCGCCATCTCCAGAATGGTCTTTAATCCGCTTCTGGGGTCGTTCAGCACCAATGTCTTTCCATCACAGAGTGACATTATCTGCCGTGTCAGGACCATGTGAGATTTCTTCTCATCCATGACCACGGAGCAGGGCTTGTCATGGGCATAAAAAATACCAAGTGCATCGTATTTTCCCTGATGATTGGAATACATTATATATCCTCCCTCGGAAGGAAGCTTTTCCGCACCGAAGACTCTGGTCTTTATAAAGGATGCGGATTTTATCATATT
>JAFSWD010000113.1 GCA_017444675.1 Lachnospiraceae bacterium | reverse complement strand
GCAAAGCGCCAAAATGAACCTCTAACCCCGTCCCCGGGTGTCAAAAAGTGAGCCCCTAACCCCGTCCCCTAGGTTCATTTTTTTATGGACAAGTGAAAATCTCGGTGCTATAATCCAGTCAAAAGCATTGATATTCTTGGTGCAGCTTTGCAATACGGAGGAACATATTATGAATAACAGTAAGAGTACTCGCCAGGCGGGTTTTGAAGCAATGGCAAGGGGAAATAAAAAGGCCAATGCAAATCCTGCAATGAACGGCAAGAACAACTCCAAGGTAAACAGCGGTGCGGTAAACACCAATGTTAAGGGAGGACAGGCGGTTCGCCGTCAGGGCCAGAGAGGTCAATAAGAAAGATCCGATTAAGATCTGCCGTGGGCAGGTCTTTTTTTGGCGGCTTAAGAATAAGATTAAATACATTTGTTTTGTTGTACTTTGTATAATATAATATAGTTTAAATCTATATATAAACAAAGTGTTATGAAGGGAGCTTACATGGACAGGCTACAAGGTTTGGCTGCATTTATTTCCGAAAAGGACAACCTGATCATCTTCATTTTTGCGGGAGTGAATTTCGGTATATTTGTGGCATCGCTCATCATAAGAGCGGTCGGAAACACCATCCGTTATCCCAAGGGAGAACTGGTAACGGGAGAAGCGGCAAGAGTACAGGTTTCAAGGAAAACGGGGAAGAGATTGAGAGGCATAGGAAGGACACTTATGGTACTCTATCAGATCTATGCCAATATAACCGCGGTATTTCCACTTTTGGGTATCATGGGAACAGTGGCGGCACTTATAACTGTGGCTGAATCCACCGACCTCATGTCCAATCTCATGGTAGCGCTTACCACCACACTTAACGGTGTTATCTGGGCTGTTATCTTTAAGTGTCTGGATGCGGTACTTTCTGCACCTTTGGATTCATTCCTGGGAGTAGTGGATTCCGTTGAAAACCTGCTGGAAGAAGCAGGAAAGGGAGATATTGAGATAGTAGACGATACCGGAAGGATTCAGGTTACATCCGTAAAAAAAGGAGAAGAGCATGAGGAAGAGACGGATACGTGATATCGTTATAGAGCTCACCTCTCTTCTGGATGTGGTAATGATCCTGATATTTGCGGTCATGATTGAAAACAGCAATATGGTGAAGGCCTCCGAGGCGGAGACTGAGGCCGCAAAGGTCACCATAGAGGAGATGCAGACCGAACTGGACGGCGCGGATGAGGAAAAGCAAAGGATCGAGGATGAATATGCCCGAAAGCTCCTTGTCAGTGAAAGCGATCTCAAGGCTGCGGAAAATGAGCTGGAAAACAAAGATAAAAAACTGGCTGAAAAAGATAAAGAGCTGGAAGATAAAGAAACTGAGCTGAAGATGGCTGAGGAGATCAAGAACAGGGCTCTGGCCGACAAGGATGCGAAGCTGGCCGATAAGGACGCAGAACTTGCCGATAAGGACAAGGCTTTATCCGAAAAGGAACAGGAACTTCAAAACGCTAAAACTTCCATTGCTCAGCTCCTTGATGAAAAATCCGCTGTATCAAAGGAACTGGCGGTGGCTCAGAAAAAACTGGAAGAAGGCAGTGTGGAAGAACTTTTGGCCAGGCTTGCAAATGCAGAGAGCAAGATCAAAGGCTACGAGTATCTCAGTAAACTCATAGTGTCCTACAATGTGGGCTGTAAATGTGTTTATGAAAAAGAAGAGGATGAATTCCCCATATACAGGACATTAAATTACGGCAAAGCAGGTACGGATGCGGAAGACAGATGGGCAGAGTTCAGAGATGATGAAGGAAGAAACACAGCTCTCGAAGCGATGAAAGCGGCTCTTAAAAAAAGTATAGATGCGGCTCTTGCGGCGGATGCCACCTCGGTATATGTGTTCTTTAATTACGATACGGACATGATCACCACCGGAGACAGAAAAGCTGTGGAGAACGCTCTTAACGACCTGATATCAAAGTATGATGCCAGAGTCCTGTATAAACCCATAAAGGATGCAGACCGGTAACTTAAACAGGAGCCGGAAGCGGAACATAAGGAGGAAATGAAATGAAAGGTTTGATAAAGCTGGTGTTATTTGTAGCCATTGTGGGATTGGCCTTTGTATTGGGAACGATACTGGGCGGTGACAAGTTCGGGATAGGAAAGGCAGTCGGACTTGTCGATAAGAATGGTGAGATCACTGAGGATTCGGTAAATCAATTCATGGATAATACCAGGGAGGCTATTGACGAAGGGAAGGAGAAGGCAAAGGAGGTCATTTTCACACCTACTCCCACACCTCATCCTTACAGCGTTGCTTCCGAGATAAAGATCACAGTCGGAAAATCCAGCATCACATTTTTTGAAGAGCCCTGCGCAGACACCGCGGAGCTGGAGAAAAAGGTAATAGATGCTCACAAATTGAATTCCACCGTTAAGTTCGTGGTGGATATATCCCTTGCCCCCGAAAGCTCGGCCAATGCGGTTAAAGAAGTAATGGAAAAGCAAAAGGTGGCAAACAAGATCACGGTCGAATATGTGGAATAGATACAAAAAAGCAGGGCTTTAATGGTCCTGCTTTTCTTCTATTCAACTGCATTTTTTAGATGTTCTTCGATATCATCCCTGATCCTTAACATCTCGTCCTTATCCACCTTAAGCACCTTCCGGTCATAAGTATACAGACCGTTGGTCTCGTCCTCGATATCGGAAAGCTGGGTGTAAATGCAACCGCAACCTCCTTTTTCTATAATGGGTATCACCATTTCATCGTACATTTTTCTGACCAGCCCAGTGAGTTCTTTTGCAGACCGGGAGATACCGTAACTGAAGTGATTATATTTTGAAAAATAGTGCTCCGGTATCATATAGGAGAAGCCTCCGCACTCGGAGATCAGGAGAGGTCGCACTCCCGGAGTAAACAAAACATTGTTGAAGTATTGATGACGGCTGTCAAAGTCGCTCTTTTTCTGCACAAACCAGCCTGAGGTGGAATCATAAAGGCGGGTGCCGTCCTTTTCCTTAAGGATATCGAAGATGCTGTCACTGTCAAACTGGCCCCAGCCCTCATTAAAAATGGTATAGGCGATTATGGAAGGGTGGTTGTGGAGCTGCCTCAACGTAGCCTTGCAGTGCTCTATGAAAAACTCCTTCCGTTTTTTGGAATGGCATTTGCCCACATCCGAACTGTGCTTTGTGGTGATGTTGGGCATTATTGTATCCATGATGAAGCTGTATTTCCCGTTATTCACCATATCCTGGAGCACCAGCATTCCCAGGGTATCACAATAATAATAGAAGATGTCCGGTTCTATCTTTATATGCTTTCTGAGGCAGTTGAAGCCCAGTTCCTTCATTCTCATTATGTCCCTGGCATATTCTTTCGCGACAGCCGGGGTGAATATGCCTTCGGGGAAATATCCCTGATCCAGCACCCCGTGAATGTAGATGGGGTTTCCGTTAAGGACGACTCTTTCTATGCCCTTTATATTTTTTAATTCGATGGTACGAAGACCGAAGTAGGTCTCAATTTCGTCGGATTCGTAGGTCACTTTCATCCGATAAAGGTAGGGAGATTCCGGACTCCAAAGTCGTAAGGGCTCCATGAGTCCCACCGAAAGATAGGCTTCTTCCAGATCTATATATTGACGGGGCTCCGAATAGTCCCTGTGGAAATGCTCGCCGCCCGGGAGATTTATATCAACGGTAAACCGACCGATCACATCGGGAGAGCTTACCACAGTTTTTAAGTATATGCCTTTAAGATCGGGCGTTATCTTTATCCTGCGGATGTGATCCTTGGGAACGGGCTCCAGCCATACGGTCTGCCAGATGCCACTGACCGGGGTGTACCACATGCCGCCTCTGGGGATGCGCTGTTTTCCGTAAGGGTATTTTTTGGACAGAAGGTCCAGAACTCTGACTTCCACGGTGTTTTCAAACAGGAAGTTAAGGGAGTCGGTAATATCAAAGGTAAAAGGAAGGTAGCCCCCTTCGTGAGAGCCTATGTGTCTGTTGTTGACATAGACTTCGCAGGTCTGATCCACGGCACCGAAGTGAAGAAGGATCCGTTCCCCCTCCCATTCCGCAGGGATATGGAAAGTGCGGCTGTAAAAAAGCACATTGGAAACCGTGCCCTTGTGGCAGCCCAGGGATGATTGGGGCGGAAAAGGAACGTAAATGGTGTCTGTGTTGAGTTTCCATACTCCGTTCAGATTTATCCAGTCATTTCTTCTCATTTGAGGACGGGGATATTCGGTCCAGGTGACCGGAGCTTCCGAAGGATCCACAAATTCCCGAAGGATCCTGGGTGCTGTAAGGTCTCCGCTTTCGGTGGAAAGAGAAAAGTGAGAGGTACGGATGACCACATAAACCGCGGAAAGGGAGATGAATACTGCCACATCCAGAGCTACTGCCAGAAGAAATACATTGGTACCGTTAAAAAGGTTTATCTTTAACAGGAAGAAAGCCGCTACCGGAGCCAGCATCACTGCAAGGGCCCTGAGGAGGGCGAAATGTATGCGATAATGGATGGGGGTGTAATTGTTTAACAGCGAACCTATTACGCTCACAGCACAAAACTGACCTGTCAGAATAAGGAAGCAGGATAAGAGGATCGGAATATAGTGGGTGGATACAAAAAGAAAACAACAGCCGGAAAGCTGAAAAGCAATAGCAGGGATAACAGATGTGGAAAAGCCCTGGGAATCGTAAAGTGTACCATAAAAGAAGACTACGGATCCGGCAAGTAAAAAAGCAATGATAAGGAGCGAGATCAGCTTTACGGGAGACAAAAGAGCGGGTAATTGCCTTGAAAGTCCCATGAAGATCACTGAACCGGATACCGAGATCAGAAAAAGCGAAACGGTGGCGGAAATGTTTAAAGATGCGGAAGACTCTTTAGTCACCGGAGTTTCCGCCAGCTCCTGAAGGCCCCTTAGGCCAAAGGCAGAAAAGAAAGCCGCAATACTTCCGAAGATCAGATAGATAGGCTCGCAACATAAAAATCCGCCGGCCAAAAAGAAAGCCGGTGAGATAAAAGCATATATATACTTTTGGCTTTTTGATCGTCCTGTCATATATCCCCCTTTTAAAACCGAGGTATATTATAGCGCACTTACTTCGCCTTCACAATGATTTTTGCCCCCGTCGCCAACGAAAAAAATGAACCCCTAACCCCGTCCCCGAGGTTCATTGAACCCCGGGGACGGGGTTAGGGGTTCATTTTTGTGAAAGGCTGTTGTGCTTCACAAACTTTTTATCGATTTTATATTGAGATAAACGGGGAAAGATGATATACTCTAGCTAACCTGAAGTGTACGACAACTCCTTGCTATTTTGAACCTACAAAACTTTAAACGGGATTCCTAATTGCGTGACGGATGTCAGGCCGCAACTTCATCGCCGGCCTTCGTATCGGTTAAAACATGTTTTTGATCGATACGAAGGTCGCCGCAGCGGAAGACAGCAAATCAGGCTGCGGTTACCCACCTGGCATGATGCTAGGAGTCAAAATGCGGGAAACGGCACCTCGGGTTTTTTATGCGACAGACCAAGGCCTATCGACAGGTCTTTTTATTTTTTGTTTTTTTAATGAAACCTTAATGAAATTTTTACGTCTTATATAGACGATTCAAGTTTTATTTTAATGTGGCTTCTGTAATATGAAGGCATTATAAAGATTCATGTTTCATGGGGGTAAAGTATGGAAAGGCCTGAAAAGGCAGGAACGGAGCTTGCGGCGGAAAACTCCGAAAAAAAAACATCCGCTGACAGGAGCGTGAGGCAGACAGCCATCCGCATTGCTTCTTTTTTTCTCGTGGCTCTTGTTTTGGTATTTGCTGTGGCCCTCGGTAAAGCTTTTTTTGACGGTGAATTCAAGTCGGTGGAAGGACTGCAGCATTATATAGAAAAATACGGGGCGTTCGGCCCTGTGATACTTACCATGTTTCAGGCAATGCAGGTGGTGATCCCGGTGCTTCCGGGCTTTCTGGGCTGCGCTGCGGGCTCTGTTATGTTCGGACCGGCAGTGGGCTTCTTCTGCAACTATATCGGCATAGGGCTGGGTTCTTTCATAGCCTTTCTGCTGGCCAGAAAATTCGGGAAACCGCTTTTACAGGATCTGTTTCCGGAAGGGAAGTATCGAAAATGGTCGGATTGGGCATCAAAGAGCGGATCCTATACGGCATTTCTCTTTATGGCCATGTTGCTTCCGTTGTTTCCGGATGACTATCTTTGTTATCTTACGGGAGTTTCAAAGATGAGGGCACAGAAATTTTTATGGATCATTATTTTGGGAAAACCCTGGTGCATTCTTGCGTACAGTCTGGGTTTTTCACTTATAAAGTAAGAGGGAGAGTATAACCATGAATTCTAAGATCAAGCCTTTGGGCTACTACAATTACACCGTCATTCTGACCTATATCGGAATGCTGATCGGTGTTGTGGGCATTGCATATGCCTTCGAGCATAACAGCTGTGCGGCAGTGATATGCCTTATGCTGTCGGGATTTTGCGACATGTTCGACGGAACGGTGGCATCCACGAGACAGAGAAATGAGCAGGAGAAAAACTTCGGGATACAGATCGATTCCTTAAGTGACCTCATCTGCTTCGGCGTACTGCCCGGAGCCATCACTTACAGCTTGAATCCCCACAATAACCTGGTGCTTGCCATCAGTGCGCTTTACGTACTCTGTGCCCTGATCCGTCTGGCTTATTTCAATGTGGACGAGATGGACAGGCAGAAGACCAGTTCGACTTCAAGAACTCTTTATTACGGACTTCCCGTTACACTTTCGGCCCTGTTTTATCCTCTTATATATGCAGCAGGTCGTGTATTCTCATGGAAGACACCCATTGCATCCACTGTAACTCTGTTTGTGATGGCCGTGCTCTTTTTGACACCCGTACCCCTTAAGAAACCCAAGCTTCTCGGCAAGTTGGCAGTTTTGCTCTGCGGCATCGCAGAAGTGGGTTTTGTGATCTTATCATTGGATTTTGTATAATGAACGCTGACTTTTTTTACACCACGGCTTTCGGGCGGGGCGTGCTGGGCCTTATGCAAAGGATGCACATTTTCCGGCCTGTGGCCCGGTTCCTTCATACAAAAGCATCAAGGATCATGATCCCAAACTATATAAAAAAGAACGGGATCGACATGACACCATATGGCGATCGGGCATATCTTTCCTTTGCGGATTTTTTTGGCAGAAAAAGGGAAGATATTGTATTTGACAGCGATCCGTGTGCTCTCACAGCACCTTGTGATAGTCTGCTTTCGGTCCATGATATAACAGAGGGATTGGAAATACCCATGAAAGGATCCCTTTACACCATTCCGGATCTTATTCCCGACAGGGAAACGGCCGAGCTTTTCGGGGGAGGGCTTTGCCTGGTGTTCAGACTGGAAGCTTCGGATTATCATCATTTTTGTTATTTTGATGATATCTATTCCATAGAGACCTTTTTTGTGCCCGGGCAGCTTCACAGCGTCCAGCCCATCGCTTTGAGACATTATCCCGTGTTCAGGCTTAACCGCAGATGGTGCAGTGTTTTAAAGACCGCCCATTTTGAAACTGCGGTGCAGACGGAGATCGGGGCCATGGCTGTGGGAGGAGTGACTTTGGCCGAGAATTCGGGAGTCATGAAAAAGGGGGATGAAATGGGAAACTTTGAACTGGCGGGTTCAACCATAGTTCTTCTTTTAAAGAAAAATATAAAGGACAGACTGGAACTGTTCGCAGAAAAAGCAGATAAGGAAGTACGGGTCAGAATTGGCCAAACTATCGGGAGACTTAAAAATGAAGATCAAACTTGACGGGAAAACCATAGGAAAGCTTTTGCTTTTGGCGGGAGCGGCCGGTTTTAACTTTACCGTTTATTTTCTGGGAAGGACCATAGCCCGGGATTTTTACCATTATGATTTTACCACGGCTTTTGACAGGACCATACCCTTCATACCCTGGACCATATTGATCTATTGGGGGGCATATGCACTCTGGATAGCCAACTATTGCCTCAGCGTCAGGTATGACAAGAGCGGTTTTAACAGAACGCTTCTGGCTCATTATATCGGAGAAACGGTGTGTTTCCTTTGCTTTGTTTTTCTCCCCACCACCATGGTCAGGGCAGAGATAACGGGTACAGGGCTGTTTGACAGACTGATGGAAGCGACTTACACGGTGGACAGTGCGGATAACCTCCTTCCCTCCATCCATTGCTTTGTCAGCTGGATAGCCTGGATAGGAGTAAGGAACAACAAGAATATCCCCAAAGCATACAGTATCTTTTCACTGATATTTGCTTCGGCTGTATGCATTTCCACTCTTACTGTGAAACAGCATGTGATCGCAGATGTGATAACCGGAGTGGGACTTGCGGAATTAAGCTATTTCGTTGCGGGAAAACTTGGAAAGCTGATCAAAAAAGAAAAAGAGACAAGGAATTAATAAGATAATGAAACGGACCTTGATAAAAAGTTAAGGTCCGTTTTTGTGTACAGAAAAATCCCCATGGTTTTTGATAGGATGGTCATGGGGAAAGAAACTTCGGAAATAGGAAAGTTTCTTTACATTAAGAACGCTGTGGGATAAAATTTAGGGTAAGAAATATCAGGGAGGACGGCATGAGCCTACATTTTGTACTCGGACCCGCGGGAAGCGGGAAGACCAAGAAATTGTTTGAGACAGCCATAAAGGGAGCGGAGAAGGATCCGGATACCATGTATTATTTTCTGGTACCGGAACAGTTTTCGTTACAGACTCAGTATGATCTGATATCGGAGCATCCGCGGGGCGGTATCTTAAACATTGATGTTACCAGCCTGGCCAGACTGGCCAATGCTGCCTTTGCAAAACTGTCGGGAATGAAACATGAGTTCATCCCTGAGATCGGAAAGAGCATGCTTATAAAGAAGGTGCTGAACGACAAAGGCGATAAGCTGGTGATGTACGGAAGAAATTCAAAACATGCGGGCTTTGTGGCCGAGGTGAAGGCTCTGCTTTCCGAGCTTTCGCAATACGGAATAACGGAAGAGGATCTTGAAGAGGCCATAGAGCTTTCGAAAAATGAACCGGTATTGCAGAATAAGCTTAAAGATGTGCTGGTGCTGGCCTCAGGATTCAGGGAATGTCTGGGAGACGGTCTGATGACCAACGAGAGTATGTATGACGCTTTCGGAGAAGTCCTTGAAAAGAGCGGTCTGGCGAAAAATGCTGTTTTTATTTTGGATGGATTTACCGGCTTCACCCCGTCTCAAAAAGGTATACTCAGAGAGTTTTTACGACTGGGAAAAGAGGTGTGGTTATCCTTTACAATAGACAGACTGTCTGCCGGAAAAGTTCTGCCCGAATATGACCTGTACCATATGAGTATGGAGGCTGTTCAAAAGCTTACAAAGCTTGCGGAAGAGGTGGGCTGTGAGGTTAAACCGCCCATATTCACGGAATATGATAAATATGAAACCGATAGTTTACGTGCCCTTGAAAGAGGGCTTTTCAGGCATGGAATAAAAAAGACGGCGTCGGATGACGGTTTACGGCTCTTTTGCGCGCAGAATACAGAAGAAGAGACCAAGAGAGTTGCGGCTGAGATCGAAAAGCTTATAAGAAAAGAGGGTTACAGCTATTCGGACATAGCTATTGTCTGCGGAGATATCGATGTGTACGGCGAACGCATGTGCAGGGAATTGGATAAGATAAAGGCCCGTTATTTCCTGGACAGAAAAAAGACGCTTCATGAAAATGAATGTTCCGGCTTTTTGGAGATCATCCTTAAACTCATGGAGAAGGGGGCGGATACCGAGCTCCTCATTGCCTATGCCAAGAACAGTCTTTCGGGCATAGCTTATGACGACGCCTGCCTGCTGGAAAATTATTGCAATGCCTTCGGGATCAAAGGCGGTTCCTTTAAGAAAGAGTTTACCAGAGAATTTTACGGTAAGCAGGATATAGATCTTAAGGAAGTGAACAGGACCAGGGAAGAACTTATGAAGGAGCTTTCCGGGATGCTTAAGGTAAAGAACGATAAGGCAGGGAAACTTTCCCAAAAACTTGCTGCCTTTCTTGAGAGGGTAAGTGTCGAAGAAAAGCTGGAAACCATATCGGAGGAATTTGAGGAAAAGGAAGACCGGCTTAAGGCTAAAGAATATTCAAAGGTTTATGAGGCCCTTAAGGATATTCTGGATCAGACCGCAGAATTTTTGGGAGAAGCGGAGATGAGCGCTTCCGAATACAGGGGACTCATAGAAGCGGGGCTTTCCGAGGCCAAAGTGGGGCTGGTGCCTTACGGAAGAGACAGGATTACCATAGGAGATATAGAAAGAACAAGGCTGAGTCATGTGAAGGCGTTGTTTCTTTTAGGAGCCAACGAGAACAAACTGCCCAAGCCCGCTGTGGGCAGACCGCTTATTTCGGAAAGCGATAAAAAGAGCCTTTTGTTAAAGGGCATGGAGCTTTCTCCCACCAGCCTCAAAAAGGTGGGAAATGACAAGTTTTATATCTATCTCACACTGACCAAGCCCACGTCAAAACTGTGGATCTCTTATCCCGCCGCCAACGGGAACGAAAGACTCAAACCCTCTCAGGTACTTACGGACATTATGTCCCTTTATACCGACCTCAAGATAATGAATAAGGATGATCTGGACCCTGTTACCAGAGTACTCGAGAACGATCTGGGTCTAAGGAATATGCTGGTGGAGCAGAGGAAGGAAAATATCCGTCGCATGGGGTCCGGAGGATATGTGCCGGAGCACATCAGCAAGGAAGAAGCCCAAAAGCTATACGGGGAAAAACTTACCGGAAGCATATCCATGCTCGAGACCTTCGCGGGATGTCCCTTCAGACATTTCCTGAATTACGGACTTAAGATAAACAAGAATGCAACATATAAGCTGGAAAGCTCGGATTTCGGTAATATATCCCACGAAGCCCTGGAGCTTTACGGCCGGACTCTTAAGGAAGAGGGTAAGGACTGGGTGAGCGTGACTAAGGCGGAACGGGAAGCGCTTATAGCAAGGTGTGCTCTTGAGGCTGTGAACAGTGCCAAAGCAGGTTCATTTACGGATACTCATAAGAATAAGTATATAGCCGAAAGGATCAGGGAAGCTCTGACTCTTACTGTTGAAATGTTCACCGAACAGCTGAGAGACACAGATTTCAGACCCTATGCTTTTGAAAAAAAATTTACCATAGAAAAAAAAGACTTTGTAATGAACGGCAAGATCGACAGGATAGATATCTGTGACACCAACGGTATAAAAGCGGTTAAGGTGGTGGACTACAAGTCCGGCGATAAGGATTTTGATTATGAAAAGCTGTATTACGGACTTTCCCTGCAGCTCCCTATCTACCTTAATGTGGCTACGGAGCTTTTGAATCCGCCCATAGAAGGCTATGAGGATATGAAGGCGGAGGAGAGAGTGAAAGCTAAGGCTCTGCAGCCCGGAGCCTACAAGCCCGGAGCCATGTTTTACGATATCATCAGGGATGCTGTAATTGATGACGACGGAAATCCGGGGGCTGAGGAGGACGGTATCGAAGACCGGATCCGCGAAAAACTGGAAAACAAGTTTAAAATGAAGGGCCTGGTCAATGAGGACCATAATATCGTTATAAGTTTGGATCATGCCTTCGGAGAACAGGGAGAGGAAATCAAGCCAAGTGTCAGATCCTCTAAAATACCGGTAAATACCAAGAAGAAAAGCGGAGATAAAACGGAATACGATGCCAAGTCAAAGGTGATATCCGAATACGGTCTCAGGAAGCTTTTGGAATTTGCTGCGGATAAAATGGCAGAGGGCGCGGGAGATATCATGGCCGGAAAGGCAGGAATAACCCCTGTTAAGGGAAATAAGAACGATGCCTGCAAATATTGTGATTATAAGAGTGTATGCGGTTTTGATCCGGGCAACGGCGGTCAGATAAAGAAGCTTAAGAAGATAAACAAGAATGAGTTAAAGCAAAGGATCACAGGGGAGGAGTAAGAGATGGCTGGATTTGAATTGACCGAAGCCCAGAAACAGGTGGTGGGATCCAAAGACTGTTCACTTCTTGTGGCAGCGGCGGCAGGATCCGGAAAAACAGCTGTTTTGGTAAAGAGGATAATAGACAGGATCAGCAAGGGAACGACCTCCGTAGATCGTCTTCTTATTGTGACCTTTACCAATGCGGCTGCGGCCGAGATGAAAGAAAGAATAGGAAAAGCTCTTAAGGAGGAAATAGAAAAAGACCCTGAGAACCTGCGTTTTAAGGAACAGTGGGCTCTTTTGTCCGAAGCAAAGATATCTACCATAGACAGCTTCTGCAATATGGTCGTAAAAGAAAATTTCCAGAGTCTTGGCATAGATCCGGGCTTTTCCATAACCGAACCGGCAGAGAATGAACTTATCAAGGCAGATGTGCTGGAGGAGATCTTTGAAGAGGAATATGAGGCGGCAGAAGAAGATTTTATGAAACTGGTTTCCTCATACGGGGATTATAAAGATGATACTCCTGTAAGAGATCTGGTTATAAAGCTTTTTGATTTTGCGGACAATGAACCCCGCCCGGAACTGTGGCTTGAGAACTGCCTTAAGGATTATGACGGATCTTCCCGCAAGGAACTTGAGGATGCTGTTATTTCCCAATGCCATATGATACTTAAGGATATTGTCAGGCTCTGTAAACATTGTATAGATATCTGCAAGGGACCTGACGGATATGCCTGGGCACAGGGATTTTTTGAAAATGAACTGGACTCTTTACAAAAGCTGGATGCCGGTATTATTGATCTTAACAGCGGTTTTTCACAGTTTTCCAAGTTTTCATGGGCGGTATATCGTGGACCGGTAAAGATCTCTGATGAAGAAAAAGCGGTAAAGGAAAAGGCAAAGGTGGTCAGGGAATCCTACAAAAAGGATCTGGAGGCTTTTAAGAAACGGTATTTTTCCATGTCTGCGGAAAAAGCGGAGGAGACTTACATGCTTACACGCCCCGCTGTGTCAGCCCTGGTCAGGATCACTGAAAAGTTTATGGGCAGGCTTTGGGAGACAAAGAAAGAAAAATGCAGCTTTTCTTTTTCGGATATTGAGCACATGGCCTTTAATATTCTTTGCGTCAGAAATGAAAAAGGCGGGGAAGAACCTTCAGAAACCGCAAAGGTGATGGCCTCCCGCTTTGATGAGATCATGATAGATGAATACCAGGATTCCAGTTATATTCAGGAAGATATGCTTAAGAGCATTTCCGGAGAATTCGGCGACAGGATACCCAATCTGTTTATGGTGGGGGATGTAAAGCAGAGCATATATTCCTTCCGTCAGGCCAGACCGGAACTTTTTGAAAAAAAATACAGTGAATTTAAAGATACGGGGACACATAGGAAGATCGACCTTTCCGAGAACTTCCGAAGCAGAAAGAGTGTGCTGGATGCGGTAAACGTGCTTTTGGCTCCGGTGATGAAAAAAGATATGACCGAGATAGAGTACGATGGGGCGGCTGCTCTTCATTTCGGGTCAAAGGCCTATGAAGAGGACGATCCGAAAAATCCGGTCTATGATACCGAGCTCATTCTTATCGATAAAAAACTTGCTGACGAAGAAGCCTCCGAACAGAATAAAGAGTATGAAGATCCTGAAGAGGAAGAAACGGAGGAAGAAGAGCCCGAAGAGAGCTTGGGAGACGGCGAAACCACCTTTGTTGAACGTGAAGCCCTGACAGTGGCACGTAAGATAAGGGAAATGCTGGATTCCGGCTTTAGGATCTCCGACGGATTTACGGAGGAAGGAGAAAAGAAGACCAGACCGGTAAAGGCCGGGGACTTTGCGGTGCTTACCAGGACCGGGAAATATACCACGGAGGTCTTTGTTAAGGCTCTGGATAAGATGAATATTTACTCGGTGGCGGAGAGAGGAACAGGCTTTTTCAATGCGGTGGAGATCAGAAAGACTCTGGCCTTCCTGAGGATAGTTGACAATCCTTTTGATGACATTTCTTTTTCGGCTGCGCTCTATTCACCTTTTGGATATTTTACAGCATCGGATCTGGCGGAGCTTAAGATACGCTTTGGGAAAAAAATGCTCTATGAGTGTATGAAGGCCGCCTTGGAGAGCGAAGAGGCGGCAGAGGACGAACTGATGGGGAAAGTCCGTGACTTTGCCAAACTTCTCTTTGAAATGAGGAAGCTGAATGAGACCCTTACTGTCCATGAGCTTATAGAAGCCTTTTATGAGAAGTCGGATTATAAGAATATAGTTACCCTTATGCCCAGAGGCGAAGGCAGAAGGGGTAATCTTGATATGCTCACGGCTCTTGCGGGAAAATATGAAAAGAGTTCTTTTGCGGGACTGCATGATTTTATCAGGTATATAGACAGGCTAATAGAAAAAGAAAAGGATTTCGGAGAAGCGGATGCCGGGACAGATGAGGATGCTGTGACCGTGACCACCATGCATAAATCCAAGGGCTTGGAGTTCCCTGTGGTCTTTGTTTGCTGTACCACAAAGGCTTTTAACATGATCGATTCAAGAAGCAATGTAATGATAGACAGAGACATGGGGATCGGCGCAAATCTGGTGGACAGGAAGAGAAGGGTAAAGCGTAAGACCTTAAAACAGTGTTTTTTACAGGATATCGTTAAGCAAAAAGCCCTCTCCGAGGAACTCAGAGTCCTCTATGTGGCACTTACCAGGGCAAAGGAAAAACTGTTCATTGTTGCTTCCGTGGACGATCCGGATAAGACAGTCAGAAATTGGAATAATACTCTGCTGGTCGGGGAAAGTCCCACGTATACGGATCTTAGCGGCTATACCAATTTTATGGATTTTATGGGACCCACTCTGTTTTCGGGATTGTCCGAGGAAAAGATCGAAGAACTGGAGAAAGGTAAGTCCGTAAGGACATCGATCACAAGGCATGCGGGGAAAGAGGTCTATACTGCAGGGTTCGGACTCTCTTTTATAAGCTATGATGAGGAAAGTGCCGCAGATCTTGCTGAAGGTATCCCGAAAAAAGAGTCTGATATCAGACTCGTGGAGGGGATCGGAAGTTTTACGGATGAACCCGGAGTCAGAGAGGAGATAGCGGCTCAACAGGCTTTTATCTATCCGGGGCTGGAAAAAGCCAATGCTCCCATGCGTGTTTCGGTTTCCGCACTTAAACATATAGAGATAGAAAATCTTATGAGCAGGGAGGAGCAGGAAGAAGGAGAATCACCTCTTATGCCCGGAGTACCGGATGAGGGAGAGAAAAAGAAAAAGAGGGCAAAGGAGGAAGTATCCGCAGGTGCGTTAAGAGGAACTCTTTATCATGAGGTTTTCGAAAAACTGAGATATGACGGGACCTATTCAACCGTGGAAGAAGCGGAGGCAAGCCTTAAGAAGGACGTGGAGTGGTCGATCCGGGAGGGCTTTCTTGAAAAAGACATCCTTAAAACGGTCTCGGTAAAAGATCTGGCGGTATTTTGCATGACGGATATAGGAAAAGCCATGATCAAGGCTCAGAGTGAAGGAAAGCTTCACAGGGAGCAACCCTTCGTTTACGGTCTTTCTCCCGAGGATTACAGATATTATTCAAAAACCGAGGGAGAGACGGGTACAGTCATGGTCCAGGGTATAATCGATGCCTATATTGACAGGGGTGATAATATAGTTCTTATAGACTATAAGACTGACAAGATAACAAAAGATGCGGAAGAAGAACTTAAGGCCAAGTACCATGTGCAGCTGGAGCTTTATGCCAAGGCGCTCGAGAATCTGACCGGAAAGCCTGTTTCACAGAAGGTCATATATTCGGTTACCGCAGGAAAAGACATTTATTTATAGGTATCAAGATGGATGATGATTTAAGCCTGAAAAAACTTATGGACCTATCAAAAAGGTCTTACAACAATAATACCTTTGAATTCAGCGATTTCCTGACCATACAGGAGCAGGATGAGTTTGCTGCCCGGAAAAAAGATTTTACGGACAGCAGATTTACCCTCTTCGGAGGATATGAACTGGCCGAACGCAGGATGGTACGTTTCGGAGATGAGGAAGAGCTGGGGTATAATGTGGATTTCCCCATAGCCTGTATAGAGATCTCTCCGGTTTCTGAAAAGTTTGCCGCAGCCTGCACTCACAGGGACTTTCTCGGAGCACTTATGAGCCTTGGACTTGAAAGAAGGATTTTTGGTGATATAATCGTTAAAGATAAAAAAGCCTATCTGTTCTGTCAGGAACGGTTCTCTTCATTCGTCTGTGATAATCTTGTTTCCGTCGGAAGGAATCAGGTTCATTGCGAAGTCGTAGTTTTCCCCGAGGAAAATGTTAAGAAGGAAAGGGAAAGGATCGCCATTCAGGTAAACTCTCTGAGGGCTGATGCGGTTGCTGCCAAAGTCTGCAAACTTTCAAGAGGAGCGGTTTTACCGCTGTTTTTGCAAAAGCATGTGGTACTTAACGGTCAGACCCTGGAAAACAAGGACAAGACCCTTAAGGAAGGGGATATATTTTCTGTAAGGGGCTATGGCAAATTTGTGGTGGGAGAGACTACCGGACTCAGCAAAAAAGGAAAGGAAAACGTGAACATTTACAAGTATATGTAATGTTTACAGGAAGTATAATGCAGGAAGAGATCAAGAAGCCGACTGATGACAGGATGTATATAAAAATGACCGAAACGCCCGTATCCAAGCTGGTCATACAACTGGGCATACCTACCACCATCAGTATGCTGGTAACCAGCCTATATAATATGGCAGATACCTACTTTGTAAGTACCGGAGGAGAAAGTGCCTCAGGGGCCGTGGGAGTAGTTTTCGGACTGATGGCCTGGATACAGGCCTTTGGCTTCATGTTCGGGCAGGGCGCGGGAGTAGTGGCTTCAAAGGCTCTGGGTGCGAAAAACAACGATCGGGCAAACAGAAGTGATTCCACGGGATTTGCATTGTCCCTTTTTGTGGGGGCATTGATAGGAGCTCTGGGTCTTATTTTTATCGATCCCATAATGAGAGTTCTTGGAAGCACGGAGACCATCCTTCCCTATGCAAGAGATTATTCAAGATTTATTCTGATAGCAGCACCCTTCATGTGTGCCAGCTGTGTTCTTAACAACATATTAAGGTTTGAGGGAAAAGCCCTGTATTCCATGGTGGGCCTTGTTTCCGGAGGAGTTTTGAACATTTTCGGAGACTGGTTGTTGATCGGAGAAATGAACATGGGAGTGTCAGGAGCCGGTATTGCCACCGCCTGTTCTCAGGTGTTCAGTTTTACGCTTCTGCTGATACCCTTTATCAGCGGAAAGAGTTCGGGAAAGATCAAGGTAAGTTGTATCACTTTAAGTCCCGAACTTATAGGAGATATATGTAAGACCGGATTTCCGAGTCTTGTACGTCAGGGGTTTGCCAGTTTCTCAACCATGCTTTTGAACAATTGTGCAAAGGTTTACGGAGATGTGGCTGTTGCTGCCATGTCTATAGTAAACCGCGTATGTTTCTTCACTTTTGCCACTGCTCTCGGCATCGGGCAGGGATTTCAGCCTGTGTGCTCCTTTAATTACGGCGCGAAAAAATACGGAAGAGTCAGAAAGGCATGCATCTTCACCCTCCTTGCGGGGGAGGCTATCCTTGGAGTGGTAGCTGTCATTGGTTTTTTTATATCGGATAAGATCGTGGCCATATTCCTTAATGAACCCGAAGTTATCCGCATAGGTACCACAGCTCTGGCAGCTCAGTTTATAGGACAGATATTCCAGCCGCCCACGGTGTGTACGAACATGTTGTACCAAAGTGTGGGAAAGAGCGGGGTGGCTACCTTTATTTCCATGGGAAGAAATGGTCTGTTCTTTATTCCCATACTACTCATACTCACATCTACGGTGGGACTTCCGGGAGTGCAGTATTCCCAGGCTATTGCCGATGTGCTCACCTTCTTCCTGGCCGCTCCCTTCGGCGTTTCTTTTCTTAAAAAACTTAAGGCGATGGAACAGGATAACAAAGCGAAATAACCGGGATCTGCGAAAAAAATCAAGGCATCGTTTGTTGATGCCTTGGTTTTTTATGTAAAATATTTTTAAAATTTGTAGATCAAAAGAGATAATATCCCCTCTATCAGGGAAGATATCACAAGACCCAGACCCAGGAAGGAAAGGTAGGCGGCATATAGTTTCATCTGTCTGATAAGCCCCATCCAAGTCACGGATATGAGCTTGTAATAGCCTATGATGGAGACTATGCCTATGCCTGCGGACCACATGATCAGAGCCTTAAATTCCTGAGGATTAAAGAACCCTTTTGTAGAAAAATAGATCAGGAATCCCAGCAAAGGGATGAGCATACCCACGACCGCAGCAAGAGTGAAACGGTCACAGATGGCTTCGGCGTACTTCTCGGGATCGTTTCTTACATTCACGGGAGTCTTTGCGGATCCGGAAAGAGACCTGAATTCTTTGATCTTTTGAGCCACTATGTCATATTTTTTCTCTTTATAAGCCAGAACTATATCATCCGAAAGACGCTGAAGAACATCATTATAGGGATTGGCGGTGAGATAACTCTTCTTTTCGCCGCAATCGTAATACATGAGATAAACTTTGTCGTTAAAGGTATATGTGATCTTTAAGAATATTCTCTGGAACACGTTTACCTTATATTTTTTTATTTTAAGGCTATCCGACTTTGCTTCGATATCGGAGGTCATTTGTTCAAATACCGCACCGCTGTTAAAAATGGTTTCACGTATACGATAGTTGAAGTCCGAGGTACTGATGGTCACGATGGGGTCGCTGCTTTCATAGGTGGCAACGGCGTGGGTTTCAAATTCGGGTTTAAGTTCGGTGAAGAAGGGAACCATGTCTTCTCTTAAAGTAGACATGAACATGATATTATGATCTTCTTTTACCATGATCTCGGATGAGACTTCAACTTCTTCAGTGATATTTCCGAAACCCTTACAATCGGGACATTTGATCTTACCTGTGCCCATGCATTTTTTGCAGGCAGCTTCTCCTGTGCCCTGACAGGTGCTGCAGGGAACTTTTCCCGTGGTTCCGCACTTTTTGCATTTTATACGGCCTGTACCGTCACAGTCGGGACAGGAGATAATGTGCCCCTCTTTTGACTTGGTGTCGTTTTCGTCGATGAGTTTACCTGTACCGTCACACTTGGGACAAGGAGTTGAGCCTTCGCCATGACAGTCCGGGCAGGGGACGGTTCCCTCACCTCCGCAATCGGGGCATACGGTTTTTCCGCGACCGTCACAGTCGGGACAGGTGATGATACCCGTGCTGCCGCAGAGGGGACAGACTTCCGTATAGGTGGTTCCCGGAACCACCATCTTGCGTTTCTCTTCTCTAAAGTAATCGTCTATATCAAAATTAAAATCCCAAACGCGGTATTCGGAAGCGTAATGCTTGCGATCCGTGTTTCTGACCGATTCTCCGCCTCTGGTTGTTTCGTATATGGCCCTTTGTTCGTATGAAATCAGGTTTTGGACGAAAGTTTCCGGACAAACTTCTATCTTCTGGATGGTCATTTCGCTTTCCAGTTTTCGAAGATAAGGTGTAGAGCCCACGTTAAAAACGGCAGTCATAGCATTTCTGACCGCCGGCTCGAACTTTTTACCGTCTCCGACCATATACATTTCGCCGTTTCTGATGCAGGTTTGATCTCCCATATAACCCCCATTTGTTTTATAACTGTGCATCATGATAGTGAAAATACCTAATTATATTCTAACCTTTATTTGATATTTTGCAAGTCCTATAAAATATAGGGAGATTTCCTTTTGGAGGGTTACTGTTCACAGATATGCTGTGTGCTAAAACTCTGAAAGCTTGCTTTCAAAGAGTTTCAGCACACAGCATATTCTGCTTCGTGGAATATTTGTTAAATTATACAAAAAATAACATAAAAACAGTGGTTTTTATTCTTTAAACGCAATTAATTCACTAATGATTTACTGGATAAAGCACATAATGATTGTTATCATATAAGGACAATCAAAAGCCGTTCAGCGGCTTAGGATAAGGAGAAGGAAAATGAAACAAACATCGCAGGACAAAAAGAATCTCATTTTTTACCCTTTGGGGACCATAGGCAGAGACATGATATATGCACTGGTTTCCAGTTATCTGTTGACCTATATTCTTTTTACAAGAAATCTTTCTCAGGCTCAACTCTGGGCGGTCACAGCCATAATGGTATTCGCCAGAGTGTTTGATGCACTCAATGACCCCATTATGGGTAATATCATCGAGTCCACAAGAACCAAATGGGGGAAATTTAAACCCTGGCTTTTGGCAGGCTGCGTTAGCACCGGCGGAGTTATCATAGTAACCTTTAACTCCAAACTTCAGGGATGGCCCTTTATCGTTCTTTTCGGATGTATGTACATCCTTTACTCCATTACCTATACCATGAGCGATATCTCCTATTGGGGCATGGTACCCGCCCTGTCTTCCAATGCGGACATGCGTAACAACCTGACCAGCCGAGCCACTTTCTTTGCCGGCGTGGGCGGAACAGCGGTAGGTATCCTCCTTCCCATGTTTACGGCAGGCTCTATGACCATCGGAGGAAATGCTCAGACGGCTTATGGTGTTATTTCAATAATAATCGCGATTCTTACACCTCTCTTTGCTCTGTTCACACTTTTCGGAGTAAAGGAGACCAGAGACGCAAATCTCGAACCCAGAACAAAGGTAAGCTTTAAAAAGATCATTTCTACCATTACGGGAAACGATCAGCTCATGTGGATCGCATTGATCTTTTTGATCCAGCAGGTAGGTAACGGCCTTATCACCGGAGGTTTGGGAGCCACTTATCTTTATTTTGAATTCGGTTACGAAGGCAGCAATTATTCACTGTTCCAGACCGTCGGAATGATGGCGACCGCAGTCCTCATGATCACCTATCCCATGATCTCCCGAAAGATAAGGAGAAAGAAGTTCATGAGCATGATGATGATAGCTTCCGCAGTGGGTTACACCCTTATGCTTATCTCCGGTCTTTTCTTCCCGGAGGGCATCAAGTTCTGGGGCCTCACCATCGGTTTCATGCTGGGTAACTTCGGTAACTACAGTTACTACCTGATCATGATGATCTCCATCATGAACACGGTTGAATATAATGAACTTAATAAAGGAACAAGAGACGAAGGCATCATCACCTCATTACGTCCATTCATCACCAAGATGGGTTCCGCTCTTTTCCTTCTTGTTACCTCAGGCATATATACTGTCTTCGGAGTTACAAAGTTTACCAACGGTATTTCCGAATTTGAAAATGCGGCAAATGCGGGAACTATAACAGATGCGGAAAAAACAGTCAAGATCGCGGAAGTATTGAGCGGTGTAACAAGTGCCGAGACCCACGGACTGCTGATCTGCATGGCACTCATTCCCCTTGTACTCATGTTCGTTTCATATATCCTTTATCTTAAGAAGTACAAACTGGATGAGGATGAGTTTGAACGTATCTGTAAGGCTATTGAAGAGAAAAAGGGTAATAAATGATCTTGAGAGGTATATCAGATGATAGATATCATAAATGAAAATCTGTTTCATTTAAGCACTTCCGCGACATCCTATGTGTTCACCGTTGGAAACAACGGTGAACTTTTGCATCTTTACTACGGAAAAAAGATAGATGTTTCGGCTAACGGAAGGAACGCTTTGATCCAGAAGTGGTCCCATGGTAATGCCTGCAGTGTGGTCAGCGATGACAGCAGGCATATGCTTTGTCCCGACGATGAAAAGTGGGAAATGGGCTTTATGGGAAAGGGAGATCTGAGAAGCCCTGCAGCGGAAGTGATCTGGAAGAACGGAGGTACCACGGCCGAGTTTGTTTTTGAAAACTACGAGATCACGGATATCTCAGAGGTCTGCGATGCTTTTAAGAAAGCATGCCTTCCTCATTCCTATGATGAGGAAGGAGGAAAAGGAGAAGCGCTTAAGATAATACTTAAGGAAAAAACGGAAAGAGTAAAATTGATCCTGTATTATTGTATTTACGATGACTGCGATGTGATCACCAGATCCTCGGAGCTTGTAAATTGCGGACAGGCGACTTTTACGGTAAACAATCTTTCCAGCCTTCAATTGGATCTGGATGCGGATGTGATAAAGGTTACTTCCTTTCACGGCGACTGGGCAAGAGAAATGGAAAAGTGCGATGTGCTTCTTACGGGAGGCAAGTTCGTTAACGAATCCAGAGGAGGAAATTCCTCCAATCATTCCAATCCCTTTGTCATGTATTCGGAGCCGGGAGCAACGGAAAGTGCCGGCGAAGTATATGCCACCAATCTGGTTTACTCGGGTAACCACAGGGAATCCGCAGAGTTTGGCGGACACGCCAAGTGCAGGATCCTTACAGGGATCGATCCGGACTTTTTGAGCTGGCCTCTTAAAAAGGGAGAAAGCTTCATGAGCCCGGAGGGAGTTTTAAGCTTTTCGGACAAGGGCTACGGCGGGATCAGCCAAAACGAACATAAGTTTGTAAGAGAGCATATAGTAAGGGGAGAATGGAAACATAAGGAAAGGCCCATTCTTCTTAATTCCTGGGAAGCAGCCTACTTTAAGATATCTGAGGGTAAGCTCCTTAAACTGGCAAAGGAAGCTGCGGATTGCGGAATGGAACTCTTTGTCATGGACGACGGCTGGTTCGGGAAAAGGGACGATGATAAGTCATCCCTTGGAGACTGGTATGACAATAAGGAAAAACTGCCCAATGGGATAAAGGGCCTGTCGGAAAAGATCAAGGCTCTGGGACTTATGTTCGGCATATGGGTGGAGCCTGAAATGGTGAACGCGGATTCGGATCTGTACATGGCACATCCCGACTGGGCAGTAAAGGATCCGGAAAGGGATCACGCCGAGGGCAGGGATCAGATGATCCTGGATTTTTCCAAGAGTGAAGTCAGGGAATACATCATTTCTCAAATGTCGGATGTATTTGAAAGAAGCAATTGCGATTATGTTAAATGGGATATGAACAGGAACTTCTCCGATTTCTTTTCCCAGGGAGGAAAGGCAGAAGATCAGGGAAAACTTCCCCATGCCTACATTTTGGGATTATATGAGGTGATGGAAACTCTGACACAAAAGTTTCCTCATATTCTTTTTGAAGGTTGTGCTTCCGGAGGTAACAGGTTCGATCTGGGAATCCTTTCCTATTTTCCTCAGATCTGGGCAAGCGATGACACGGATGCGGTGGCAAGATGCACCATACAGAACGGTTATTCCTACGGCTATCCCCAAAGTACCTGGTCGGCTCACATATCCGCAAGTCCCAATCACCAGACCTTAAGAAGAACACCCTTGGCTACCAGGTTTGCGGTAGCATCCATGGGAGTATTCGGTTATGAACTTAATCTTTGCGACCTTCCGTCTGAAGAGATAAAGGAGATCAAAGAAGAGGTGGAGATCTACAAGAAATGGCGTAAGATACTGCAGTTCGGAGACTTTTACAGGCTTGGCGGAAGAGTGACCCAGGAATCCTTTGACAGATATTCGGGAGGTTTTCTTTCAGCAAGACTTGACACAACGCTTACCAGAAATATAATTGTTTCAAAAGACAAGTCGGAAGCGATGGGATATATCGTGAATGCGGAGATCCACCCCAATTATTCCCATACATCTTTCAGGACTGCGGGACTTGATGATGAAAAACTGTATCATTTCTGCAACAGGGAAGTGAAGTATGACATAAGAAGGATGGGAGATCTGGTAAACATGCTTTCTCCCATACACATAAAGCAGGACGGAGTGATCCATAATCTGGTGGCAAGATTTAAAAAACTGGACGGAGAAACGGAAGATTATGTGGCAAGAGGAAGCCTTTTAAACAATGCGGGCGTGAATCTGACCCAGACCTTTGCGGGCAGCGGCTTTGGAGAAAACACCAGATTATACGCGGATTTTGAAGCGAGAATGTATGAGATCTGTGAGATCAAAGAAGAATTCTTAAAAGGTTCTGCGGATGATCAAAATAATGAAGAAAGTAGAGAATAGATATGCTTGAGATTGCAGAACAGATCAGATCATTAATAGAAGGAGTGGATTACGAGATATCAAATCTGGCCAATGCTTCCGCTCTTATCTATGATTCCATGGATGAGCTTAACTGGGCGGGATTTTATATCCTTCGGGACGGAAAACTCTGTCTCGGACCCTTCCAGGGAAAGATCGCATGCACGTCGATACCGGTGGGAAAGGGCGTGTGCGGAACGGCTGTAGCTGAGGACAGGACCGTTGTGGTGGACAATGTCCATGAATTTAAGGGGCATATAGCCTGCGATTCGGCTTCAAATTCCGAGATAGTGATACCCATTCATAAAAACGGAGAGATCTACGGAGTGCTGGACATTGACAGCGTGGCCTTCG